>NZ_DALZXY010000034.1:0-31939 GCF_031988865.1 Arthrobacter sp. | reverse complement strand
AGTCGCCCTCCGGCGTCAGGACATAGGCACTGTCTGCGTCTTGAAAGTTAATTTTGGCACCAGATATCCAATCGGATCCCGTAAATCCATCGGCGACCACATCGAGATATCGAGTGCAATCAGTGCAATCCGGCCCACTAACCGCCTTCAACGGCTCCACGTCACCGGTCTCATACCCATAATTCGCTAGGTCATACCAATACCTCGCGAAAGCAATCAGCCCGTCCTTGGACTCGACCTTCGCTTCCTCCGGCATCACCGGCAGCGGCACATTCTCCGCAGGCCCCTCGGCCGACGCCGGCTTATAGACAGCCGAAGGCGAGGGGCTGGGAGGCTCAGACTGGCTGGGCGAAGAACTCGCACTCGGAGACTCAGCAGCATCCGCACCCGGATCATCCGCCCCAGAACACCCGGCCAGCACCAGAACGCCCGCCACGGCCAGCGGAAGCCACCCACCCGAAGCGGCACGGCGTCGATCATCAAGACTGAACATGTAAGACCCCCGGGATAAGCCATCAGGACCAGTGCGCTAGATGCTACTCAAACTGCCGCAAAGCATACTGACTTATCCACAGGGCGCCACCGAATCAGCCTCCCAAAAAGCAGAAATCTGCCTTCAACGGCCCTCAGCCAGTATTCCGCAGCGACATCAGCATCCGCTTCACATCCCGGAACTCCTGCGAATCCTCATACGCGGCGGCCTTCTCCAGATGCTGTTGTGGGCCGCCGCCCTCATCCGGCGGAACCACCCCCGCAAACCGCCCGCCGCTGGCCTCCGTCAGGGAGAAGAAATCAAACAGCCCGCACGCGGCCTCCTCTGCAGAGGGCGGCGGCGCACTGACGACGGCGTAGGTAACCACGGCGCTTCCCGCTCCGGACGGCAGCAGAGAGCGGTAAACGAACCGCTGCGATGTGCCCTGCGCCGAGGCCAGCTCCGGCATTGGCTGGGCATCGTATTCGGTATAGGAGACCGGTTCCTGCAGCGGGGTGCAGACCTGGTCGGTGATGATCCCGGTGTCCAGCCAGGCGATCGCCCGGCCGGCGCCGTCGTATACCCGCAGCGACACACCGCCGGCCGGATCATTTGCCAGCGCCGCGGCTTCCTCCACCGACCAATCGTCACGGTACTCAAACTCCAGGCCCGAAGGCCCAACGGTGTAGGTGGACCACCCCGAAACGCCGCTCTGCGGCACAGTGTCCGGCGGCTGAAGCGTCGCACACGACGACAGGCCGACGCCGCCCATTACTGCCGCCGCAAACAGGGTGTTACGGTATCTCACATCGGCTCCCGAAGGTTTCCGCGTGCTATCCCACCATGCTACGCAGCCCCGGCAGCGCCGCCCATAGCTTCCCGCGGTTCCACGCACCCCGCCCGGCACCCACCTGGCCCGGTACGTCCGCTGGGCCCAGCTATCTGTGCAGCGTCGCACACGTTCCACATCCACGTGCCCTAGCGGCCTGACCCCTTTTGGAGGCTCCCATTACCGATATCTCCGCCGAACACGACGTTTACTTCGGAACTCCCGAAGAACGCAGCGAACCCGAAAATCTGCAGACCGCTTCCCTGGCCGTTGTGCAGCGCGTTGCACACCGCCCGAACGTCCAGAAGATCAAGGGCCGCCTGACCCTGATGGACACCGGCCTCACCCCCAACCAGGCGATGGTGGAGGACCTGCTCTTCGTCCGCCGCGTGCTCGACGACGCGGGCATCGATTACCTGCTCGTCCGCGGAAACGACGAACGCCCGGTCATCGCCATCGACCTGAGGCTGCGCGAAGACCTGCGCCGCGCCATGGTCGAAGCCTGCCGGGAGGAGCCTTTCTACTCACGCAGCGTGGACACGGACAAGTCGCGCACAATGCTGATTGCCGACGGCGGACTCTCCCGGCACAATAAAACCCGGATCTTCCGCTTATTCCGCCCGCGCGGGACCACCGGCACCAACCTGCTCCTGGGCGCATCGGCTGGCGTGCAGGTGGAACTCTGGGATCTTGGCAGCAGCGAAATCACCCTCCCGGTGGAAAACTCCCTGACCCGGCGCACCCTCCCCGCCACCGAAGTGGTCCGCGGCAGTGTGGACAAGCACGGCCTGACGTGGCCGACGATCGAGAACATGTTCGCCGATCACGCCACCGACATCCGCTTCGACGTGGACCTCGTTTTCTCCTGGGTGGACGGCAGCTCCCCCGAATACCGGGCCCGCCGGGCCACCCTGATGCAGGACGCAGTCGTCGGCGAGGGCGACGACCATGAAGCCAGGTACCGGCAGATCAACGAACTGAAGTACGCGCTGCGCTCCGTCTACATGTTCGCGCCCTGGATCCGGCGGATCTTCATCGCCTCGGATTCCCCGCGACCGGACTGGCTCGCCGACCATCCCTCGGTAACGTTCGTTCCAGCCGCCGAGCATTTCCGGGATCCGTCAGTGCTTCCGACCTTCAACTCGCAGGCCGTGGAATCCCAGCTCCAGCACATTCCCGGCCTCTCGGAGCACTTCCTGTATTCCAACGACGACATGTTCTTTGGCCGCAACGTCGGCCCGGACCTGTTCTTCTCCCCTGGCGGCATCACCAAGTTCATCGAAGCCAACACCCGCATCGGCCTCGGTGCCAACGATCCCGAACGCAGCGGATTCGAGAATGCCGCCCGGGTGAACCGCCGCCTGCTCTGGGAGCGTTTCGGCCGCATCACCACCCGGCACCTGGAACACACGGCTGCGCCGCTGCGCAAGAGCGTCCTGGTGGAAATGGAAGCCGTGTTCCCCGAGGAGTTCGCGGCCACGGCGGCCAGCAGGTTCCGCGCGAAGGACAACATCTCCGTCACCAACTCGCTCTACCACTACTACGCGCTGCTCACCGGCCGGGCTGTCACCCAGGAGACCGCCAAGGTCAAGTATGTGGACACCACCTCCTACCGCGGGCTCCAGTCCATGGACCGGCTCCTGGAGAAGCGCAACAAGGATCTGTTCTGCCTCAATGACGGCTCCTTCCCGGAAGTTTCCACCGAGGAACGCACCACCAGGGTGACGGACTTCCTGGAGAAGTTCTTCCCCATCAAGGCCCCCTGGGAGAACTAGGACAGGGCTTACGACGACGGCTGCCGGGGCAAGTATCCCTGCAGTCGTCGTCGGCGTGCCGGCCGGGCTCAAGGCCCCGCTGCCAGACCGCTGCTAGCGGCACAGCGGCACGCTTGGCAGACTGGGCACATGACTAACGATGAGAAGCCACCCGTTGTTGAACTCACGGCAGAGGAATCCTGGAAATACGTCGAGAAAACCTTCCATGGCAGGCTTGCGCTCAGCGTGGGGAACCAGCCGGACATCTTTCCAGTGAATTATTACGCGCACGACGGCGTGATTCTCTTCCGGACGGCGCCGGGAACCAAACTGGCGGAGCTCACCGTGAATTCAAACGCGGCCTTCGAGGTGGACGGCATCTACAGCGACGAGGCCTGGTCAGTCGTTATTCATGGGACCACCCGGGAACTCGAGCACAGGACCGAGATCGAAGCGGCCGAGCAGTACCCCCTGCGGGCCTGGGTCCGCACCGAAAAGCACCGCTATGTGGAATTGACCCCGACCAGCATCTCGGGGAGGTTCTTCAACCTCGGTCCGGAGCCTGGGCGGGACTGATCCGCGACTGAACGGCCGCTGGGCCCGGTCCAGTCAGGCTGCCAGCCGTGCGGCGTGGAACAGCCAGCCGGGGCAGTCAGGTGGCTCAGCGGCTGGTCAGGCCCCGACTGGTCGGGCTTCCAGCCGGGCAGTCAGGCGTTACTCAGCGCCCGGGCCTCGAGAATCCTGACACCGGCTGCCTCAAGGCGTCGCTGGGTCTCCGCTGCATCAACACGCTCCCCCACTGTCGCCTGTTCCTCGAGGGGCACCACGGAATGAACCACGGAATCCTCATACACATGGATCATGTTGAAGGCCTGCGCGGCGTCCTGCCCGCGCGTTCCGGGCGTCGCAAGGTCCTGTGTGTAACAGGTCGCCGAGGCCACGGAAACGGGAATACCGGCAAAGGTGGCAAAAGTTGAGTAGTGCAGGTGCCCGGCAATAATGGTGCGGACATCCGTTCCCTCAATCGCCGCCGCAAGGCCGCGCTGATCGCGCAGCTCCACCAACACGCTCAGGTCCTGGACGCTGGGAACCGGCGGATGATGCAGGGCCAGAATGGTCCCGTCCGGTGCCGGGGTACTCAGGACGGATTTCAGCCACGTAAGCTGAGCATCGCTGATTTCGCCGTGGTGGTAACCGGGGACAGTCGAGTCCAGGGTGATAATGCGCAGCCCGTTGACCTCATGGACGCGGTCCATCGGGGCCATGTCCGGCGCTTCATCCAGAAGGCGTTGCTTGAAAGTGTCCCGCCGGTCATGGTTGCCCATTACCCAGATAACCCGGGCACCCATCTTCTGCGCGGCAGGTTCCACGATGGCGCGAAGGTCGTCATAGGCCTCGGCCTCACCTTTATCTGCGAGGTCGCCGGTGAAGACAATCGCTTCCGGCTTGCGCTCCGCCGTCTCCAGCCGTTCGAAGAGGGACAACAGCTTCGCCCGGCTGTCCACAGCCCCGTACAGCGGGCCGGGACCGGCAAGCAGGTGGGTGTCACTCAGATGGAGGATGAAATGTCGCGGCCGGGGATGTTCGGCCGGGAGGTAATCCATTGCTGACCTTCTAGTGTCGTCCGGTGTCGTCTTGCGTCGTCCAGATTACGTCTGCGGGTGCTCGCTACCCTGTCAATCAAAGCAGAAATAGGGGGATGGGGGTAACTCTCCCCCGGCGTGTTGGTCCCGGCACCCCCTGTGAACCTGCCAGCCTCCGCGGGTTCACAACAAAGCCAATGGAATCCGCCGCCGTCGCAGGTTTTCTCTCCGGGCTCTGGCGCTGATACCTGCCCGGCCGTAGGCTCGTGCGTGAAAACCGCCGACCTCCGTAAGGAACCACCATGAAACTCAGCCATATTCCGCTGCGGCTCACCACCGGCGTTTACATCCTTAATTCCGGTTTGAACAAGCGCAATCTGGACCCTGAGTCAGCTTCCGGACTGCAGCACATGGCCGGCAATGCTTTCCCCCAGGTCCTGGACCTGGAACCCAAACGTTTCGGCAAGCTGCTCTGTGCCGGAGAAATCGCTGTTGGCCTCATTCTCCTGACCCCCTTTGTGCCGAGCAAGCTGGCCGGATTGGTGCTCGGGGGCTTCTCCGGCGGACTGGTCACCATGTACCTGAAGACCCCCGAATTCACGGAAACCGACGGTATCCGGCCGACCAACGCCGGGGTTCCCTTTGCCAAGGACATCTGGCTGCTTGGCGTTGCCGCGGCGCTGCTCCTGGACACCAAACACAAGACGAAGGTCAAGGTTGTTAAGGTCCCCACACCGGTAAAGGCCGCTGCGGCAGCCGCCGCCGTAAAGGCAGCTACGGATACCAAAGGCCACAAATCAAAGCACCACGGGTCGGAGCACCACAAAGCGAAGCACCACGGGCCGGAGCACCACAGGCCGGGTCACGGCAAGTAGTCCGGCTGATCCGGCCTACCGGCCCCTCTACGGAAAGACCCGGGTGCCGTTGGCACCCGGGTCTTTCTGATGAAATCCCGCCGGGTTGGTGACGTCCGGCTGTACCTGCTGCGGAACGGTCAGACGGTTGCACCGGCCTTCTCCGGAGCCGCTTCCTCTGCGGTGATCGGGGTGTTCTTCGGGGCTCCGGCGCGGACGAACCGGGGGCCCTGCGGCCCATAGGCGTCAGCCGGCTCCGGGAACAGGGTCAGCACCAGCGGATAGAGCAGGGCAGCCAGGCCGATCGAGACCGGGATGCTCAGGTCGATGCCCGCCGCGAGGTTGCCCAGTGGACCAACGAATTGTCCCGGCAAATTCACGAACAGGAGACCGGTGAGCGCTGAGACGCCCCAAACACCCATGGCACGCCAGTTCCAGCCGTTGTTGAACCAATAGCGTCCTCCGACCTGGCGCCGGTTGAAGACCTGCAGCGAATCGGAGTCGTACCAGCCCCGGCGGGTTACAAAACCGACGATCATGATGATCATCCAGGGTGCGGTGCAGGTGATGATCAGGACAGCGAAGGTGGAGATGCTCTGGACGATGTTGAAGGCGAACCGGCCGACGAAGATGAAAATGATGGCAATCGTGCCGATTAAGATGGTGGCCTGGATCCGGGAGAACCGCGGGAACACTGACGAGAAATCCAGGCCCGTTCCGTAGAGGGCGGTGGTGCCCGTGGACATTCCGCCGATTAGGGCAATCAGGCAGACCGGCAGGAAATACCAGACCGGCGCGATTTCCAGCAGGCCGCCGACGTAGTCGGAGTTTTCGAGGAACGCCGGCGCCTGGATCGCGATGATTGTGGCGGTGACGAGCCCAAAGAGGAACGGGACCATGGTCGCGACCTGGGCCAGCATGGCTGCACCCATGACCTTGATCTTGGGAGTCTCTGCCGGGATGTAGCGGGACCAGTCGCCCAGGAAAGCACCGAAGGACACCGGGTTGGACATCACGATCAGGGCGGCACCGATGAAGGACGGCCAGTACAGAGCTGCAGTTTCGGCATCCGCACCGGGGCCGAAGATCCCGGCGTAGGAGGGATCGAACGCTCCGGCGAAGGCGAAGATGCCCAGCAGGAAAAGTGCCGAGGCGGCAACCACTGCGATTTTGTTGACCCACAGCATAAACCGGTAGCCGTAGATGCAGACGGTAAGGATCAGGATGGCGAACACGGCGTAGGCAACGCTGAGGGTAAAGATGTTGTTGGGCAGGCCGACCAGGCGGTTGGCTCCGCCTACCAGAGCGTCACCGGAACTCCAGACGGAAATCGAGAAAAAGGCGAAGGCCGTGAGCAGGGACAGGAAGGAGCCGACGATGCGGCCATGCACCCCCAGGTGTGCCGAGGAGGACACGGCGTTATTGGTGCCGTTAGTCGGACCGAAGACCGCCATCGGGGCCAGGACCAGCGCTCCTGCCACCACACCCAGGACAGTGGCCAGCAGGGCATCCCAGAAGGAGAGGCCGAAAATGATGGGAAAAGATCCCAGTACGACGGTGGCGAAGGTATTCGCGCCGCCGAAAGACAGGCGGAACAGGTCAAGCGGCCGGGAGGTTCGTTCCGCATCGGGAATCGGTGCGATGCCATGCTGTTCCACTCGGGTGGTGGAAGGGGTCAACGCGCTCATGGTGCCTCGGTTTCGGAAACGGGCACCGTACGCGGAGCCGGGGACAGGTGTTCGTGGACAGCCAGGACGGAACCATCCGCGGTGCGGGCGAAGACAATCGTTTCCCGCTCCTGGGTGGCCGCCGTTGCGCCGGGCGTGCCGGCCACAGTATGGACGTCATGGGTGAAGATGGCGGAGGGTCCGGCCAGCTGGATCCGTGCGTTGGTGCTGGTGCAGGACTGCACGCTCCAGCCCTCCGCGATCCAGTCTTCCCACAGGGCCCGGTACTCGCTGCGTGAGTCCAGACGCTCCGGCTCGGTGTGGAAAACAAACGTGGCGTCTTCGCTGAAGGCACCGAAATAAGCCTCGGTGTCAGTGCTGGAAAACGCGGTCACGAGCCGTTGGGAAGCGGCTTCAACCTCACTGCGGGTCAGATGCATTACTGGCCCTCCTTTTACTGTGTGCCCGGGACGGCGGGCAGGGGTGTGTGTCGCGTCACCATTTCAACGCGAGTGTGACTACTAAACATCAAAAATTGCATATTAGGCAACTTATTTGTTACCGCGCTGCCAAAGCACCCAGCGCGCGCGTCATGAAACGCCATATAAAGCTGAAGGAGCCTTCCGCTGGTGCGGAGGCTCCTTCAGCTGTGGAAATGGCGGTGATGCTACGGAATGAGAACCAGCCGGATGGGGTTGCCTTCCTTTGCATCCAGCGACTTTACGGCCTGCTCGGCGTCAGCCAAGGGAATCCGGGCACTTACGGACTTGGCAAAATCCAGGCGCCCCAGGCGGGTCAGGGACACCAGCTGCGGCACGTGGTGCGCCTCTGATCCGTAATGACCGCGAATCTGCTTGCGCGCGTAGGAAAACTCCGTGCTGTCACTGATGGTCATGGGCTTGCCGCTGAGCCCCACGAGGACCAGGCGTCCGCGGGTCCCCAAGCTGTCGAGCGCCTGGGTCCGAACGGCGTCGACGCCGGCGAAGTCCAGCGCGACGTCGAGCCCCCGCCCGCCGGTCGCAGCCGCCAGGGACTCCTGAAAATT
The DNA here is from genome assembly GCF_031988865.1 of Arthrobacter sp. Lineage (NCBI taxonomy): Bacteria > Bacillati > Actinomycetota > Actinomycetes > Micrococcales > Micrococcaceae > Arthrobacter > Arthrobacter sp. Next base: position 23,735 of record NZ_DALZXY010000034.1, on the reverse strand, counting down.
CTTATCCATCGGATCAAGGGCGAAGTCGGCACCGAAGGCGAGGGCCCGCTCACGGGCTTCCGGAAGGGGATCGACGGCGACAATCGGAGCCGCTCCAATCAGGCGCAGCAGCTGGACCCCGTGGGCTCCCAGGCCCCCGATGCCCCAGACGCCCACGGACTCACCGGCACGCACATCAGCCGTGGAGGAGATCGCTCCCCAGGGCGTGGAAACGGCGTCCGGAATGATCGAGGCCTGGTCGAACGGAATGTCATCCCCCAAGGGGACCAGCACGCCCGCGGGGACCACCAGGTATTCCGCCCAGCCGCCGTCGTAATCCACGCCCATGGTGAGTGTCACGCCGTTGTATTCGTAGCCTGCCTGCACCACCACGCGGTCTCCGGCAGTAACTGACGTGACACCGGGGCCCACCAGATCCACTGTCCCGGCCACCTCATGGCCAAGCGTGACCTCGTTGCCCTTGAGGAACTTGGGGCGGAGCAGACCCTGGATCAGGTGGACATCCGAAAGGCAGACGCCGGCCGCGCCGACCTTCACGCGGACGAACCCGGGTCCGGGGTCCGGCACAGGGACTTCTTTCATGGCGAACGTTCCGGTTTCGACATTCAGGCGTCCGGCGATCATAGTTCGGGAAGTGCCGTTAGACATTTGCAAACCTCTTACAACATGGAAACTGCGGCCGCTTTCTGCGGCCGCAGGCCCATTATCTTCCTGCGTAACAGGTGCTGCCAAAACGGCCGCCGGTGTTATCAGGCCTGCAGTATCACCTTCAGGGCATCGGTCTCCGCAGCCCGCGAGAACGTGTCATAGGCGGTCATGATGTCCTGCAGCGGATACCGGTGGCTGATGAACTGCTCGGCGGGAAGCTTGCCTTCGGCGATCAGCTTCAGCAGCATCGACAGCGTGTTCGTGTTGACCAGGCCCATGCTGATGTTGATGTTCTCGATCCACAGCCTCTCCAAGGCCAGGCTGACCGGTTTGCCGTGAACACCCACGTTCGCCACGTTGCCGCCCGGCCGGACAATCTGGGTGCACATCTCGAAGGTCGCAGGAATGCCAACGGCTTCGACAGCGACGTCCACGCCCCTGCCATCTGTCTGGGCCAGAATCTGTTCCTTCCAGTCGGCATCCCCGGAATTCACTACGTGAGTGGCACCGAATCGGCGGGCCTGCTCGACGCGGTTGGCGTCCAGGTCCACTGCGATGATCTTTGCTGCACCATAGAGCCCAGCCGTGGAGATGACGGCCAGACCGACCGGACCGGCGCCGACGACGGCCACGACGTCGCCCGGTTTCGTCCGGCCGTATTGGACGCCGATTTCGAATCCGGTCGGGAAGATGTCGCTAAGCAGGACGCCGTGTTCTTCGGAGACGCCCTCCGGCAGGAGGTACATCGAGGTGTCCGCATACGGAACCCGGACATACTCCGCTTGTGTGCCGTCGATCAGGTGCCCGAAAATCCAGCCGATTCCGGACTGCCCTTCGTCGCCCAGGCAGTGGGAATAGAGCCCCTCCTTGCAGAATTTGCAGGATCCGTCCGCCGAGACGCAGGCAAGGATGACCTTGTCACCGGCTTTGAACGAATTCACGCCGCTCCCGGTTTCAACCACCGTCCCTACTCCCTCATGGCCGAGGATCCGTCCCGGGGTTACGGCCGGCACATCTCCCTTCAGGATATGTAGGTCCGTACCGCAAATGGTGGTGGTATCTATTTTGACGATCGCGTCGCGGGGATCCTGGATTTTGGGATCCGGGACGTCCTTCCACGACTTTTTTCCGGGGCCTTCATAAACGAGCGCTTTCATAGTGTCCTCGTCTGCTTGGTCTGGCTACTTTCAGGCCAGTGGCCGGCCACTTCTCCGGAAGAGCATTCCGAACAGGACCCGCCGCTGCCTCGGGCCCCCTAAGACTAGGCCGGAGGTGCAGAACGCGGAAGGTTGGAGCCCGCTACTCGCCCTCAACGTAGAGCCAGCGGCCTTCTTCCCTAATAAAGCTGCTGCGTTCGCTCTGGACGCCGGCGGCTTCTTCCTCCCGGTAATGGGCTGCGAAAGCCACAACACCCGTGGAATCCAGCGGCCCGCCTGCCTGCGTGGACAGGATGTCCAGGCGACGCCAAATGCGTTCGGAGTCCAGGTCCAGGCGCGCCGGGCGGGCACTGGGATGCCAGGTCCGGAGCAGGTACCCGCTGTCACCGGTGACGAAGGCAGAGTACCGGGAACGCATCAGCGCTTCCGCCGTTGGGGCAGGGACGCTGCCGGCATGGAAACGGTGGCAGCATCCGCCATAGGTGTCCCCACTGAGGCAGGGACAGCGGTCGGAGGAGGAAAGCACCGGAAACGTCATGCCTCAAGTATGCGAGACTCGGCGTCCCATGCAAAACGTGTCTACGGCGTGCCCTCGGGCGGCGGCGTAGTTCCGCTGATTTGTCCGGGAATAGGCGGATACCGGCCCGGGTCAGCCGCGCCCACCCGCCCCGCTGCCAGGATTACGGCGATGGTCAGGACGGTCATGGCCAGGAGCGCGAGCAGGGCACGCCCGGCGATCATCGCGCGGCCAGGCGGCAGGCGCAGGATGCCTGCGGTCGCATTGCCAGCGCTGCGTGAGCCGGTGACTCTCCGCTTGGTTCCTGGCAGGTTCGCAGCGCCGACCGCGTGGAGCCGACCGATCGACGGAGGGGTCGGTGGCGCCGCAGGCGTGTGGACGTCCGGGTGCCGGAGACCCTCGTCCCCCGCCAGGTAGGCCCGCGCTGCCTGCTCCACTGCGGGTTCCGAGCTGGCCGCTGCCGAACCAACAGGTACCGAAGAGGCAGGCGCCGAACCGCCGGGGGACGGCACGGCAGGGGCCACAACGGCGGGCGACGCATCGGGGCCTTCGGGCTGCGCGGATTCCCCAAAAGGGTCGATGCCAGCCAAAAACGCGTCCTCGGCGGAAACAGCCATCTCTCCGGTGCCGCGCACTGCCCCGGAGACGATTGATTCGGCCGCGTCCCGGGCCGGGTCCGGACCGTCCGCGCCCATGTCCCGGTTCCGCGGGGGCCGGATCGCAGCGGACGCACCCGCCCAGCGGTAGTCCAGCAGAGAGGCGGAAACCTCCGCTGCGGTGGGGCGGTCGGCGGGATCGCGTGCCGTCATCGCGGCCAGCAGCGACGTCCACTGCGGTCCCAACGTCTGTGGGATCTCGGGGTCGCGGCTCAGGCGGGCGACGGCGGCTTCCACGGCACTGCCTGCGAACTCGATTCGTCCGGTCACACTCTCCAGCAGGACGAGCCCCAGCGAATAGATGTCCGAGGCAGTCCGTGCCGAACTGCCCGAGGCCTGTTCGGGGCTCAGATAGTTAGCCGTTCCAAGGGTCGCGCCGGTCGCTGTGATGCGGGCACCGTCAATCATGCGGGCGATGCCGAAGTCGGTTAGTTTCGCCCGCGGGGCGGTCCCGGCGATGGTTGGCGGCAACAGAATGTTGGCCGGTTTCACGTCGCGGTGGACGACTCCCCTGGCATGGATATAGGCCAGCGCTCCGGCCAACTCCGCTCCGATGTAGGCGACGTCGGCAGCGGGGACGGGATTATCCCGCAGGCGTTTGCGGAGGTCCGGCCCGTCAACCAGCTCCATAACCAAAAAGGCCCGTGGCTCGCCAGCTGCGCCGTCGTCACGGCCGGCGTCGTCCTTGCCTGCGTCAAAAAGCGTGACCAGTCCGGGGTGGGCGAGGGAGGCCAGCAAACGCATCTCTGTGTCCTGGCGCCCGACGTCGTCGGGGTCCACAGCACTCGCCCGGAAGAGCTTCACCGCAATATCGCGGCCGAGGGCTTCGTCCTGTCCTCGATAGACGGTGGCCATGCCACCGTGGCCTATGGGTTCGGTGAGTCGGTAACGGCCCGCAATCAGACGATTCAGGCCACCCGCTGCGCTGATTTCCATGCTGCAACCTTCTCTCGCCACTTAACAGTAGCGGCTGGTTTGCAGCACGTGGATGGGCTCTCCGTACTTATTTCTGAACTAGGTTTTTCCCTCGTGGAAGCGCATCTAATGCGCTAAACTGCCCTGCCGGGTTTGACCCCGGCAGGGCAGGTCAGGTCCGCTCCCTCCTAGCCGCCAAAGACCGGTGCCAGTGCCTTCCAGGCCTGCTGGATTCCCAGGAAGATAAACAGCAGGGCGGTGATGCCCAGGGCGATGTTCGTATGCAGGCGGTTGGCCCATTCCTTCGGAATGCGCTTGCCGTTGAGCAGGCCCAGGAGCGTCAGCGCCAGGAACGGCATGAACAGCGAACCGAGGACGCCGTAGGCCAGGATCAGCCCGATCGGCTGCCCCAGCGCGAACAGGATCATCGGCGGGAAAGTCAGCCACAGGACGTAGAACTTGAAGTACTTCCCGCCGATGCGGGTGTCCTTATGCCCGGATTCCTTGCCCCGCATGTTGCCCCAGAAATCGGCGAACATCAGGGAGACTCCGTTCCAGACGCCGATGATCGAGGAGAAGGAAGCTGCCCAGAAGCCCACGAGGAACCCGGTGCCGACGAAGTCTCCGTACTCCACCTTAAGCACGGCATAGAGATCCAGCAGGCCTTCGTCGCCCGCGCTAAGCGAGATGCCGGCGGTGCGGACAACCTCAGCACCCACGATCAGCATGGCGACGACGAAGATGCCGGTCATCACGTAGGCCATGGAGTTATCGATCCGCATGACCTTCATCCACTTGGGCGTGTACCAGCCCTTTTCCCGCAGCCAGTAGCCGTAAGCGGCAAGCGTGATGGTTCCGCCGACACCGCCGGCCAGCGCCAGGGTGTAAACGACGCCGCCCTCGGGAATCATCGGAACCAGCCCGGTCAGCATCTCGGGAATGTTCGGCACGGCGATGACCGCCAGGCCGACGACGGTGACGAACATCAGGCCGACCAGGACGGCTGTGATCTTCTCGAACGTGGCGTACTTGCCGAACCAGACCATCACGAAGCCGGCCAGGCCCATAAGAATCGCCCAGGCCCATAGCGGGAGGACCGGAAACACCGCGGCGAGCGGCAGGGCAGCGGAGGACATCGCCGTCGCGCCGTAGACGAAGCCCCAGATCATGATGTACGGACCGAAGTACCAGGTGGTCCAGCGTCCGAGGGATCGCCAGCCTTCGAAGATGGTCTTTCCGGTAGCCAGCGTGAAGCGGCCGGCGCCTTCAACCAGGATGATCTTCAGGACGACACCGAGGACAACGGCCCACAGCAGTCCATAGCCGTAGCGGGAACCGGCCACGAGGGTCGCAACCATGTCTGCCGCGCCTACGCCCGTGGCTGCAACCACAAGCCCGGGTCCAACAATCTTCCATTTGGCGGGGGCGCCACCGTCGTCGTCTATGCGCTCGGAGTGTGGAGCGGCACCCGCATGGGGGTTGTGTTCAGCCATCGGCCAATGATTCCTAACGTGCGAGAGGCCGCGGCCGGGAAATCAGCGCGGCATTGTGCTGGGGGTCACCCGGGACAATGAATTCTCTCACATGCCTTGTGCGGCGCCGGATGGTCGAAAGGGGCTGACCGCATAGGCTCCATAGGCCGCAAAGGCCGCGGTTTCCGGCGTTATCACTGCCAGTCCGTTCTCCATAGCGGTTGCTGCAATCAGGGAACGCAGGGCCCCCCGGGTGTCCCCGGGCGGTGTCTCAGCTGACTGCGGCACCTCCGGCAGGGTCCGCCAGCGCAAGGCCACCTGGTGGTCGACCGGAAGGATGTTCCCGGAGAAGCGCCGAATGAGTTCGTCAAGCCAGCCGGCCGGATTCTCCGGTGAGTCCAGCTCGCCGATTGTCACGGCAGAGACAAAAACGCGCAGATGGCTTCGGCTGCGCAGGAAGCTGACGACGTCGGGGTCCGGTGAGGCGCCGCGGACCTCGGCCACCACCGGTGTATCAAGAAGCAGTCCGGCGGGACCGCTCATGCTGCGGTGGCCGGGTCGCCCAGGAGGAAGCTGACAAACGCTTCCCGGGCACTGACCATGGCCTCATATTCCTGGAGGCTGACGGCTTGAAGGGAAGACGTGCTGGAAGCAATGGTGTGCATGGGTGCGGCGCCGTGCGCCGGTCCTTTCGGCGTGCTCTTGCCTGGCACCGGTTGCCGCTGGGGCGAGTGCAGGCCGCTTCTTCATCCGAACCACCCAACGAGCGTGGGGTTGGTATGCGGCCAAGTCGGAGCTTGGCGGCCGCAGTTCTTGAAGCTGTTTGGAGTATAGCCGCATTAGCGGTTGTTGTGTGTTGCATTACAGTCGAGGTCATGTTCACCGGGCCAAGGTGGGAGCCGGGGCTGGCAGCCGGGGCCGGTGGTCGGCAGCCACAGTCCTTAAACAACAGGTGCAGGACCCTTAAACAACAGGTGCAGGACGGAAATCCGTCCTGCACCTTTGTCCAGCTGGCCCGTGAAAGGGCCGAAAGTCTTAGTTAGACAACCTGGATGTTTACCGCCTGGGGGCCCTTCGGCCCCTGTTCGGTATCGAAGCTAACCTTCTGGTTCTCTTCGAGGGAGCGGTAGCCGCTCGCGTTGATGGCGGAGTAGTGGGCGAAAACATCGGCGCTGCCGTCATCGGGCTCGATGAAGCCGAAGCCCTTTTCGGAGTTAAACCATTTCACGGTGCCTGTTGCCATTTTTAATCATCCTTCTTATGCGAAACATCCCCGACCGTCGGAGAGCTTCCAGCTGCGGTGCCGACCGCGCGTTCGACAAAAAAACGGCTTAGCCCTGGATCCGGGTTCGCCGCTTGAATACAGAGCGCCAGCACAACAACTGGGGCAAGTATACACAGACGCCATGGCAGCGTCACGGGCGTTTCAGCCTCCCCTAGGCTGGGAGGATGGACTCCCCCATCGAGCACTACCTGCAGCGCATCCACGCCGAGATTTCCGACCTCAAGGACGGGAAACCCTACAGTTCCATCCCCGCGATGGCGAATGTCAATCCGGACCATTTTGGGATCGTCCTGGCCACCGCAGACGGTTACGTCTACGAGGTGGGAGACACCCGTGAAGAATTCAGCATCCAGTCGGTGTCGAAGCCGTTCACCTATGGGCTGGCGCTGTCGGACCGCGGCATGGACGAGGTCGATGCCAAAGTCGACGTCGAGCCTTCGGGTGACTCCTTCAACGAGATCTCCCTCGCCGAAGGAACCGGCAAACCAGCCAACGCCATGATCAATGCCGGTGCCCTGACCGCCACCTCCCTTGTTCGCGGCGCCGGGGGCAACTCCCGGTTCAAACGGATCCTGAATACTTACTCGGCCTTCGCCGGCCGCCAGCTGTCCGTCAGCGAACGCATTTACCAGTCCGAACTGAAGTACGGGCACCGCAACCATGCGCTGGCCTACCTGCTGCGCAGCTTCGACATCATCGAATCGGATCCGACGCCGGTTATCGAGGACTATTTCCGCCAGTGTTCCGTTATGGTGACTGCGCTGGACCTGGCAATGATGGCCGCGACGCTCGCCAACAGCGGCCGGAATCCGCTGAGCAACGAACAGGTCCTGGACATCGCTCCGGTGGAGCGCGTGCTCTCGGTCATGGCGACGTGCGGCATGTACGACGACGCCGGGGCCTGGATGAGCAGCGTCGGGATGCCCGCGAAATCCGGAGTCGGCGGCGGAACCATCGCCGTACTGCCCGGACAGATTGGCCTTGCTGTTTACTCCCCGCCGCTGGACCGCCATGGGAGCAGCGTCCGAGGAGTCGCCGTCAGCCAACGGCTTTCCCACGACCTGGAACTGCACTTCGTGCGGGCCGGGCGGACCGGCCGTTCCGCGCTCCGCGCCGCCTACGACATCGGGTCCACGCCCTCGGGTATCCGGCGAAGCGAGGAAGCCGCCGCCCTGCTCCGGGCAAATACCCACCGCGCCCGGGTGCTCGAGCTCAACGGAGACCTGCTCTTCGCCGGTGCCGAGACGATGGTCCGCGAGCTCGCTACCCTCCAGGACGACGTCGAAGTGGTGGTCCTGGACCTGCGCAGCGTGGACGAGGTCTCCGGAGTGGCCCTGCGGATGTTCGCTGAAGCGGCCACGATGCTGGCGGAGGACGGGAAGCAGCTGGCTCTGGTGGATTCGGCCGGCACCGTCTCGGCCGAGCTGGCGGCCAATGGGCACCCTGTCCCCTCCTTCAGCACGCGCTCTTCCGCGGTCGAATGGTGCGAGGACGCGTTGCTTGAGCGTTACGGCGCGGACCTGGTCCAGCCGGAGCGGATCCATCCTGCGGATTCCCCTGCCCTCGCCCCGCTGGGTCAGGAAACGGCCAGGGTCCTCGCCGAGCGGATGGAGGAGCTCTCCTATAACGACGGCGATGTGATCCGCCGGATCGGCCAGCGGTTCAGCGGCGTGTACTTTATTGCCTCCGGCCACGTCCAGACGCTGATGCCCGGACCGGATGGAAACCGCGTGAAACTGAACCGGCTGGGTGCGGGCATGACCTTCGGTGAAATGGCGCTCGGAGATGACAAACGCCAGGAAACCACGGTCAAGGCCGACGGCGCGGTTCAGGTGTGGCGGCTCCCAGCCGAGGAGATCGCCCGGATGGAAGAGGAAGAACCCCGACTGGCCCTGCAGTTCTGGCGGGCCCTGACCCAGGACGCCTACACGAGGGTTGAGCAGTACCTGCGGGAGACAGCGGTACGGGTCCAGGACTAGGCGTTCGCCCTCCCCCGGGGACAACCCGCGGGAGGGTCCCCGGCAGGGGGCTCCGATCGGCGCCCCGGCGGGGTGTCTCCGGGCGGTGCCCCGGCGGGGGTGTCTCCGGGCGGTGCCCCTGCGGGGTGTCTCCGAAAGGGCTTCGCGAAGCGTGTCCCTCACAGGCGGGTGCTTAAACAAGAAGAGCAGGACGGTTGCCCGTCCTGCTCTTCTTTTTAGATACCTGCCTTTACGGCGGTGTCTAGGCTTCTGAAATTAGAGGCCCTGGATGTTCGTGGCCTGCGGGCCCTTGGGGCCCTGCTCGGTGTCGAAGGAAACCTTCTGGTTCTCTTCGAGGGACTTGTAGCCGCTGGAGTTGATAGCGGAGTAGTGAGCGAAGACGTCGGCGCTGCCGTCGTCCGGCTCAATGAAGCCGAAGCCCTTTTCGGAGTTGAACCACTTCACGGTACCTGTAGCCATTTTTAATACTTCTTTCTGTTCGAAACCACACCCCGACTTTCGGGGGGTTTCAGTCGCGGTGTCCCTTTTACCGCTTCTACAGAAAAAGCGGCTAGCCCGTCTGGGTTTCGCCGCTTGAAATACAAAATGCGCAACACAACAACTGAAAATGACTATACACGACTTTCCCCCAGAGTGCTACACCCGCCCTCGCCACCGCGCTGGACTGGCCTCCGGTGGGCCCCCGAGATCCTTCAGAACGTCACTCCGGCCGCAGCAGTTCCGCTGGAATCCGGTCCCGGTCCCGGATCGTCCGCAGCAGGGCACGCTCGATGGGAAGGCCGCGGCGAAGCACACTGACATCCCCCGTCGGTTCCAGGATGACCAGCGCGATTTCGGAGAAGCTCCGGATGCCGGCCTGGCGGAGTTTGAGGTAGAGGTCGTCCTCCTGGATCCGGGCCCGTTTCAGTCCGTCGGCCAAGGTCTTCTCGCCTGCCATCAGCAGGATCGGTTTGCTGCCCAGGTACGCTCCGCCTTTTGTCCGCCGCAGGTAACCCTCCAGCCGCAGCATGCCGAACATGGTTGCCAGTGCGATGACGCCGGCGGTAAGGGTGGGCGTGTACCCAAGCACCACCCGTCCCAGGACAGACCCCAGGGCAATGACGATCGCCTTGTCCAGCGTTGACCAGCTGGCCAGGGCCCGCTGCCCGAAGCCGCGGACCAGTAGAAAGAAAGCGAGGTAGATACCGAAGGCCGAGATGATGACCCAGAGCGCCTCAATGGGAGTAATGCCAAGGCTGTTCCACACGGTGAGTCTCCTAACGGGTGGCGATCCCCCGTTAGCCCAGATTAACCCGCGGAGCCTACTCCGGGCACTGGTTCATCAGGCGAAGACGGAATCCCCGGAGAAGGGGCCGACCAGCTCCCGCTGTTCCGGGCTCACGCGTTGCAGGCGGCCGGAAACACCGTCCACGAAGGCCAGCGTCGTTTCCGCCTTAACGCAGGGCACGCCGGTCACCGGATCGGAGACCAGGTAGGAGACTCCAAGGCTGGCTCCCTTGAGGGAGCTGATCCAGATGTCGACGTCGGCAGGGACGTTGCGGTACTCCAGCGGCGCCAGGTACTTCACCCGATGCTCGGACACCAGTGACTGGGTGTTCTCCGGCACCGCATTGAACAGGGCGACCGGCGGTTCCGTGCCCGGAGCGCCCGTCCCGCCGGGAGGCCCGAACGCCAGAATCCTTGCTTCTTCAAGCATCCGCAGCACTTCCACATTGTTGATGTGGCCGTAGGCGTCCATGTCTGACCAACGCATTGGTACATTCACGCGGATGACATGGGCAGACTTGTTCATGGATTCGATTCTGGCATACGGACCAGCCACGCCCGGTGGCGGTTACGCCCCAGGCAGCGGTTACGCCCCGGCGGGCTGTATCGCCTCTGCCAGGAGCGTGAAGGAATGCAGCCGCTGCTCGAGGGTGGCCGCGTGCGTGGCGACAATCAGTTCGTCAGCCTGGGCATGCTCAGCAAACCAGTCCAGGTACTCCCGCACCTGCACGGGGGTTCCCACGCCGGAATAGTGGCCCATCATCTTCACGTGCTGGCCCGCAGGGGAATCGAGCACCAGGTCCGCTTCTTCGTCCGTGTACGTCCGGTCCTTGCCCAGCAGCTGGGTGACCCGGCGACGCTGGGACTGCAGGAAGATCTCCTGGGCCTGTTCGGACGTGTCCGCGGCCAGCACGTTGACGCCGGCGATGACGTAGGGCTCGGCCAGCTGCTCGGAGGGCTGGAATTCGCGGCGGTACAAGGCGACGGCGTCCTGCAGTGCCTGCGGGGCGAAGTGCGAGGCGAAGGAGTACGGCAGGCCAAGGGCGGCTGCCAGGCGTGCCCCGAACAGGGAGGAGCCCAGGATGTAGAGCGGCACGTTGGTGCCCTTCCCGGGGATCGCGTCGATGCCCGGGATCAGGCTGTTGCCGGTCAGGTAGCCCTGCAGTTCCTGGACATCGCGGGGAAAGGTGTCGGCGGACATTGGATCGCGCCGCAGTGCGTGCATGGTCTTCTGATCGCTGCCGGGTGCCCGTCCCAGGCCCAGGTCGATGCGTCCGGGGTAGAGGGATTCCAGGGTGCCGAACTGCTCCGCGATGGTCAACGGGGCATGGTTGGGCAGCATAATGCCGCCGGCGCCGAGGCGGATGGAAGACGTGTTGGCACCGATATACGAAATGAGCACGCTGGTGGCCGATGATGCGATGGTCGGCATGTTGTGGTGCTCGGCGTACCAGATTCGGCGGTAGCCCAGCTTTTCGGCATGCTGCGCCAGGGCAAGGCTGTCGCGGAAGGACTCTGCAGCGGTTCCGCCCTCTTCTATGGCTGCGAAGTCGAGGATGGAGAGCGGGTACGGCATGGAATGCTGGCCTTTCGAGTGTGCGTCTGGTTCCGCCCGTGCGTCAGGTTCGGCTGAAAAGCCGTTCCTTTAGCCAGGCATAGGGTGCAACCTCAAACGGGCCCGGGTTATTTCAACGGAGTCCGGGTACTGCCCCGGGGACGGGTTATTCGTGGCGAGCCAGGAATTTGGACAGCCGGTTGAAGGACTGGTTCCAGCCGATCTCATGGCCGTCCCTGTCCTCGGTTCCCGGGAAAGGCCCCTGCCGGAAAGTCATCTGTGTCCCGCCGTCGTGCGGCTCCAGATCCACCGTGATCAGGGTGAGGTTGCTGGCCGGGGTACCGTCGGGTTCCTTCCACTGCTGGGTCATGGAGAGGTGGTCCGGCGGGTCGAGCCGTTCGAGTGTGCCGCCCCACCACAGTTCCTCCCCGGTGCCGGTGTTGATCATGCAGGCCTCGTAGATCCCGCCTTCCCGGTCATCAACACTGACCCGGTCTGCCGGGACGGTGAATCCTTCCGGGCCCCACCAGTCACTGGCGTGGGCCAGGTCCGCCCAGGCGTCATAGACCACTGCGGGTTCGGCAGCGAAGTCCCGGACCATGTGCAGGTACGTTCCCCGGCCGGACCCGCGTTCTGCTGGCTGTGCCATGGTGTGCCCTTCCTTCAGGAATTGCGGCGGTCCCTTTAAGTGTGCGTCCGCACGCAGTGGCGGGCACTTAGGATCCGCCGGTTTTCCGCCCGGAGGCGTACGTTGGGCAGGATGAACAGGATTCGGGTCGGAACCTCCGGCTGGACCTACAACCACTGGCGCGGTGAGTTCTATCCTCCGGGCGTACCGGCTGCCAAATGGCTGGAATACTACGCCGCTCACTTCGACACCGTGGAGTTCAACGGCAGCTTCTACCGCTGGCCTAGGGAAGAGGCGTTTGCCCGGTACCGGACCCGGCTGCCGGAAGGCTTCGAGTTTTCCGTCAAGGCGCCCCGCGGCCTGACACATGCCCGGAAACTGCGTGACCCCGCCGTCTGGATCGCGCGGATTTCCCGCTGCTGGCAGGAACTCGGAACCCGTGCCGGCGTGCTGCTCCTTCAGCTTCCACCGGATCTGGTGCGCGACGACGCCCGGCTCGCGGCGGTACTCACGGCCCTTCCGGACGGTCTCCGGGTTTCGGTCGAATTCCGGCATGACGGCTGGAATGTCCCGGAGGTCTTCCGCCTGCTCGCGGAGCACAACGCGGCCTACTGCGTGATGAGCGGCGCCCAGCTGCCCTGCCTCCTCGAAGCCACGGCCGACTTCGTCTACGTCCGGCTGCACGGACCGGACCAGGACACCCTCTATGCCGGGTCCTATTCCGAGCCTGACCTGCGGTGGTGGGCGGACCGGATCCGGGAATGGCAGGTAGCCGGGAGGGACGTTTATGTGTATTTCAATAACGACGGCGAAGGCGCCGCGGTGCATAACGCGCGGCGCCTTCGGGAACTGCTTGCCGGGTCCGGATAGCCCTCGGTCAGTCGCCGGCGCAGCGAGCCTGGGGTGCAGGTCAACGTGCCCGGCGGCCACCCTACCGGGAGGTCAGCGTGCTGCGAGCATTTTCGCCCGCCGGTGTGAGAGAACCTGGCCGCCGATCACCACGAGCAGCGCCACAATGAACATGGCTGAGCCGATCACGTTGGCCTGCGCCGGGATGCCCCGGGTTGCGGCGACGTAGATGAACTTGGGGAAGGTATCCACGTTGCCTGAGTTGAAGTTAGTGATGATGAAGTCGTCGAAGCTCATCGCGAAGGCAAGCAGGGCGGCTGCCACGATGCCGGGCAGCAGCAGCGGGAAGGTGACCCGCCAGAAGGCCTGTGCCGGGGAGGCATACAGGTCTCCGGCCGCTTCCTCCAGTTTCGGGTCCAGGCTGGCAACCCGGGCTTTGACTGTCACGACCACAAACGAGATGCAGAACATGGTGTGGGCAATGATCACGGTACCCATTCCAAGCTCGGCGCCCAGGTTCAGGAACTGCGCCAGCAGGGATGCGCCCAGGACCACTTCCGGGGTGGCCAGCGGCAGGAAGATCAGCATGTTCGCCGTCGCATTGAACCTGAACCGGTAGCGGACCAGGCCGATGGCGATCGCCGTACCCAGTGTCGTGGCGAGGATCGTGGCGGTGAATCCGATCTGGAGGCTGTTGCCCAGCGCCTGGCAGACGTCCGGAGCGCCGCAGGGGTTCTTCCAGTTCTCCAGCGTGAAGCCGCGCCAGGTGAGGTTGGTGCGGCCGGCGTCGTTAAAGGAGAACGCGAACACGTAGGCAATTGGAACCAGCAGGAAAAGGAAGGCCAGCCCTCCGAACACCGGCACCAGCCAGCGGCCTAGTTTCTGTTTCATCGACTTGCCTGTTTCATCATCATCTGTCCCTTACATCAGTTCTTTGGTGCCGAAACGCCGGACGTACAGGATCACCAGGAACAGGATCGCCAGCATCAGCAGGAAGGACAGGGCAGAGGCGCCCGGGTAGTCCACGACCCGGAAGAAGCGGGAGTCGATGACCTGGCCGATCATGGTGGTGTTCTGGTTATTACCCAGCAGGGCAGCGTTCACATAGTCACCGGTCGCGGGGATGAAGGTCAGCAGGGTTCCGGCCATCACGCCCGGTAGGGAGAGCGGAAAGGTGATCTTCCGGAACGTGGTGAAGCCGTTCGCGTACAGGTCCCCGCCGGCCTCGATCAGCCGGGTATCCAGCCGTTCCAGGTTGGCGTAGATCGGCAGCGTCATAAACGGCAGGAAGTTGTACGTCAGGCCGCAGATCACGGCGAATGCCGTGGCGGTGAGCCGGCCGTCGTCGGGCAGCAATGCGAGCGCGCGGAGCACGGAGACCACCGGCCCCTCATCGGCGAGGATCTGCTTCCACGCCTGGGTGCGCAGGATGAAGCTGGTGAAGAACGGCGCGATGATCAACACCAGCAGGATGCCCTTGAGCAGCTTGCGGTCCCGGAGCCGCACGGCCACCAGGTAAGCCATCGGGTAGCCGATCACCAGGGCGGCCACGGTCGCGATCAGCGCAAACCCAAAGGAGCGCAGAATCGCCGGCCAGTAATCCTGCAGGACCACCAGATAGTTGCCGAACTCCAAGGCAGGAACAAACTGCCCGACGTCGGCCCCTTCCGGTTTGACGTACAGGGAGGTCGCCAGCAGGGAAACCACCGGCAGGGCGAAGAACAGGAGCAGGAAAATAAATCCGGGGAGGATCAGCAGGTAACCGACCCGTCCGCGGCGCTTGCCCGCTTCTTCTTCGGCAGCACTGGGGCCGGCGCCGGTACCTGTGGTGGAACTTCCGGCTTTGCCCGCGGCCAGCAGCGCCATCAGAGGCCGCCCTCTCCCGCTCCGGCCTCGCGGTCCTCGCTTCCGCTCAGGCCGAAGGCGTGGGTGGGATCCCAGGCCAGGCGGACCCGGTCGCCGTCGTGGAACAGGGCGCCGCCGTGATTCTGCGCGAAGACTCCCACGGTGCCGATGCCTTCGGCCTCCACGAGGTATTCCGTGCTGGCGCCGGTGAACGACGCGTCAAGCACCACGCCCCGGATGGCGTCCTGTCCCTCGGCGTCCAGGTCCGCTGCCATCCGCAGTTTCTCGGGACGGATGCCCACCAGGATCTTGCCGGAGTGGTCCGTGGCGCGGTTCTTCAGCAGGGTCAGCGCGTTGCCCGCAACGTCCAGGTGCAGGAACTCCCCAGCGTCACCGGTCACCGTGGCCGGCATGAGATTGGATTTGCCCAGGAAGTTCGCGACGAAGGCTGTTCGCGGAAGGTCGTACAGTTCCTGCGGCGGGCCCATCTGCTCAACGTGGCCGTGGTTCATCACGGCCACGGTGTCGGCCATGGTCATGGCCTCTTCCTGGTCGTGCGTGACGTGGACAAAGGTAAGTCCGACTTCCGTCTGGATCTTCTTGAGTTCCACCTGCATCTGGCGGCGCAGCTTCATATCCAGGGCACCGAGCGGCTCATCGAGCAGCAGCACGGCCGGCCGGTTCACCACTGCCCGGGCCAGTGCCACGCGCTGCTGCTGGCCGCCGGAGAGCTGGGCCGGACGGCGGGCCGCCAGGTGGCTCAGTTCCACGAGTTCCAGCGCCGTTTTAGCCTGCGCCTCGGCGTCGCGGATCCTGCGCCGTTTAAGTCCGAACGCCACGTTGTCCAGCACGCTCATGTGCGGGAAGAGCGCGTAGTTCTGGAAGACGGTGTTGACCGGGCGCTGGTACGGGCTGGTTCCCGTAATGTCCTTGCCGCCGATGCTGATGCTGCCGGCTGTTGGCTGTTCCAGGCCGGCAACCATCCGGAGGGTGGTTGTTTTTCCGCAGCCGGAGGGGCCAAGCAGGGCGAAGAAGGAACCGGACGGGATGACCAGGTCGAGGTTGTCGACGGCGGTGAAGTCGCCGAAGCGCTTGGTGACCCCGGACAGCACCAGATCCGCGCCGGTCCCCTCGGCGGCGGCGCCCGTGCCGCGGGAAATTTCTGTTGTACTCATTTGCCCTAGCTGCCGATCGCTGTCTGGAACCGGTCGCTGTAGTCGGTCTCTTCGTCGGCGGTCAGCGTCCGCACAACGTGGGCGCCGGCCAGGAACTCATCCGACGGGAAAATCAGCGGATTTTCGACCAGCTTGGGGTCGATGGCCTCCATGGCTTCGCGTGCCCCCTGCACCGGGCAGATGAAGTTGACGTACGCTGCCACGGTGGCTGCATTGACCGGATCGAAGTAGTAGTCCATCAGCTGTTCGGCGTTGGCCTTGTGGGTGGCACCGATCGGAACCAGCAGGTTGTCCGACCACAGGGTCCCGCCGGCCTCGGGGATGGCGAACTCCCACTTGTCGCCTTCCTCGAAGTTCAGCTGGGTGATGTCGCCGGACCAGCCGATGACGGCCAGGGCGTCGCCCGAGATGAGGTCCTCCTTGTAGGAGTTGCCCTTCACCTGGCGGATCTGCCCGTCTGAGATCTGCTTGGAGAGGACGTCCAGTGCGTTCTCGAACTCGTCCTCGCCCCAATCGCCGGTGATATCCACGCCGTTTTCCAGCATCAGCAGGCCCATGGTGTCCCGCATCTCGTCCAGGACCTCCACCCGGCCCTTCAGCTCCGGAGCCCAGAGATCGGAAACGTTCTTCAGCCCCTTGGGGAAGGCTTCCTTGTTCCAGACGATCCCGGCGAATCCGGACTGCCAGGTCAGGGAATGCTTGCGTCCCGGGTCAAAGTCAACGTCCTGCAGGCTGGAGAGAAGGTTCTTGGAGTTGGGAATGTTCGCCAGGTCCAGTTCCTGGGTGTAGCCCAGGCGGATCATCCGCGCGGCCATCCAGTCCGTCAGGGTCACGATGTCCTGGCCGATGTCCTGGCCGGCGGCAAGCTGTCCCTGGACCTTGCCGAAGTAGGTGTCGTTGCCGTCCACGTCCTCGGAATAGTTCGCCTTGATGCCGGAAGCTGCGCTGAAGGCTTCCAGTGACGGGTACTTCTGCGTGGAGTCGTCGTAGTCCAGGTACAGCGTCCAGTTCGCCCAGTTGACGGTCTTCTCGGTGTCGGAAAGATCGGCCGCCGGGCTGGGCTTCGACGACTCGTTGCTGGTCCCTCCCCCGGTCCCGCAGGCGGCGAGCATGCCGGCCACCGAGAGGCCGCCGGCGCCCAGCAGCAGGTTGCGGCGCGATAGCTGGGCGTTGATGATGCTCCTGAGCATCGGATCGCTCACGGGGCGCTTCGACATAGTGACTCCTAGGTGGCACGACTGCACTGCGGACGGGTTGTTGATCGATAGTGCCAGACGAATTTCAGGGTCTACAAGCATTTCGTTGTAAAACTTTGGTTACACCACGGTTTCCAAAAAAATATGCAGCTATAACCGCGTTATCAGTTTCCTGAAGCCTTGATTTCGAATGAAATAACAGATTCAATTGCTAGCAATCGCACGTCGCGAGCTCGTGAATCCGCACCTGGAGGTGGAGAAGACCATGGAATCCGCAGCTGGAAGCCATTTCGTCGACGACATCTCCAAGGCGATCATCGAGCAGCTCCAAGCAGACGGACGCCGTTCCTACGCCGCGATCGGCAAGGCCGTTGGCCTCTCCGAAGCGGCTGTACGGCAACGGGTCCAGAAACTGAGCGAGAGCGGCGTGATGCAGATAGTGGCCGTGACGGATCCCCTGCAGCTGGGGTTCCCACGGCAGGCGATGCTGGGCATCAAGGCCCATGGGGACGTTCTGGCGGTGGCCGACCTCGTGTCAGCCATCGACCAGGTTGCCTACTGCGTCGTCACGGCCGGATCGTTTGATCTGCTGGCCGAAGTGGTGTGCGAAAGCGACCGGGACCTGTTGCTGCTGGTGAACAACATCCGCAGTATTTCCGGCGTTTCAAGCACCGAAACCTTTATGTATCTCTCCCTGCGCAAGCAGGCCTACAACTGGGGCACCAGATGACTGAAACCACTGTCCAGCCTTCCACCTCCTCAACCACGCCGCGCGGCACGGACCGCCAGCAGGCGGCCCGCGACCACCTGTGGATGCACATGGCCCGCCACTCGGGACCGGTATCCGGCGGACACGTTCCCATCATCACGCGCGGCAAGGGACACCTGATCTACGACGACCGGGGGCACGAGCTGATCGACGGCCTGGCCGGGCTGTTTACCGTCCAGGTGGGCCACGGCCGCGAAGAACTGGCAGAGGCCGCTGCCCGCCAGTCCCGCGAGCTTAGCTTTATGCCGCTGTGGTCCTATGCCCATCCCCCGGCCATCGACCTCGCCGAGCGGCTGGCGGCCGGAGCTCCGGGTGACCTGAACCGGGTCTTCTTCACCTCCGGCGGCGGCGACGCCGTCGAATCCGCCTGGAAGCTGGCCAAGCAGTTCTTCAAGCTGACGGGCAAGCCCACCAAACACAAGGTGATTTCCCGAGCCGTCGCTTACCACGGCACCCCGCAGGGCGCCCTGTCCATCACCGGTATTCCGGACATGAAGGCTCCGTTCGAGCCGCTTGTCCCCGGCGCGTTCCGGGTGCCGAACACCAACCAGTACCGTGCCCCCGCCGGCCTGGAAGACCCGGAGGCCTTCGGCCGCTGGGCGGCCGACCGCATCGGCGAAGCCATCGAATTTGAGGGCCCCGACACCGTTGCCGCCGTCTTCCTGGAGCCTGTGCAGAACTCCGGCGGCTGCTTCCCGCCGCCCCCCGGCTATTTCAAGCGCGTCCGGGAGATCTGCGACCAGTACGACGTCCTGCTGGTCTCCGACGAAACCATCTGCGCCTTCGGCCGGATCGGTTCCATGTTCGCCTCGACCGACTTCGACTATGTTCCGGACATCATCACCTGCGCCAAGGGCATCACCAGCGGCTATGCACCGCTCGGCGCGATGATCGCCTCCGACCGCCTGTTCGAGCCGTTCACCAAGGGCGACACCACCTTCTACCACGGCTACACGTTCGGCGGGCACCCCGTCGCCGCCGCCGTCGCCATGGCGAACCTGGACGTCTTCGACGCAGAGGACCTCAACAACCGCGTCAAGACGAACGCCCCGGCCTTCCGCGCCACGCTGGAGCGGCTGAAGGATCTGCCGATCGTCGGTGACGTGCGCGGCGAGGGCTACTTCTACGGGATCGAGCTGGTCAAGGACAAGGCCACCAAGGAAACCTTCTCCGATGAAGAGTCCGAGCGGCTGCTGCGCGGCTACATCTCCACAGCACTGTACGACGCCGGCCTCTACTGCCGTGCCGACGACCGCGGAGACCCCGTCATCCAGCTGGCCCCGCCGCTGACCATTGGCCAGCCGGAGTTCGACCAGATCGAATCCATCCTGCGGACAGTGCTCACAGAAGGTCTGAACCACCTCTGATATGGGTATCTCCACAGCTCCCGTGAACGGCAATGTCTCCTTCTGGTACGCGGAAACCGGCCTCCCGGATCCGCGTCCGCACCTGGGCGGAGACCTGCGCGCGGACATCGCCATCGTCGGTGCCGGCTACACGGGGCTGTGGAGCGCCTATTACCTGAAAAAAGCCCGCCCGGACCTGTCCGTGGTGGTCCTGGAATCCCGTTTCGCCGGTTTTGGTGCCAGCGGCCGCAACGGCGGCTGGCTGACCAACAGCATCAGCGGTGGACGCGGGCAGTACGTTAAGTCGCACGGCCGCGCCGTGGTGGGGCGGTTCCAGGAACTGCTCAATGAAACCGTTGACGAAGTGATCCGGGCTGCCGGAGCCGAAGGGATCGACGCCGGCATCGTCAAGGGCGGCGAGCTGAACGTGGCCCGGAACGAGGCCCAGCTGGGACGCCTGAAGGCCCTGGCCATCGAGGAGTCGCAGTGGCCGGAGGCCGGCGCCCGCCTGCTCGACGCCGGTGAAACGGCCGAGCGGCTGAACATCGCCGGCGCGCTGGGCAGCATCCACCAGCCGCACTGCGCCCGCATCCATCCCGCCAGGCTGGTGCGTGGGCTCGCAGACGCCGTCGAATCCCTGGGCGTACCCATTTACGAAGACACTCCGGTGACGGAGATCCATCCTGGACAGGCGGTGACCCCGCACGGGACCGTCAGCGCCAAGTACATCCTCCGCGCGACTGAGGGCTTCACCGCCAACCTGCGCGGGCTGCACCGCGAGTGGCTGCCGATGAACTCCTCGATGATCGCCACCGAGCCCCTGCCGGCGGCGGTGTGGGACGAAATCGGCTGGAACTCCATGGACACCGTGTCTGATCTGGCGCACGCCTACATGTACGCCCAGCGCACCTCCGATGGCCGGATCGCGCTTGGCGGCCGCGGAGTCCCCTACCGTTTTGGCTCCCGCACGGACAGCGACGGCGCAACGCAGCCCGAGACGATCACCAACCTCACTAACCTGCTGAAGGACATGTTCCCGGCGGCATCGGACGCCCGGATTGAACACGCCTGGGCCGGTGTCCTGGGTGTCCCCCGGGACTGGAAAGCCACCGTGGGCCTGGACCCGCAGACCGGCCTGGGCTGGGCCGGCGGTTATGTGGGCACCGGCGTCGCAGCCACGAACCTGGCCGCGCGTACCCTCCGCGACCTCATCCTGGCACCGGGCAGCGAACTGACCCGGATGCCCTGGGTCAACCGCAAGGTCCGGCGCTGGGAACCCGAGCCGCTGCGCTGGCTCGGCGTGAAAACCATGTACGCCGCGTATTACGCCGCCGACCGGGCCGAGAATGCCGGCCGGGCAACGACGTCGCCCATCGCCAAAGCCGCCGACATGGTTTCCGGCAGATAGGGTTCCGCGCGGGTACTCATTTAGCGGGCGGTCGGGACGACTAGCTGGCAGGACGATTAGCTGGCGGGTCCCTTACCTGGCGGGTCCCTTACCTGGCAATATCCCGCCGGCGGAAGCCGGCGAACCCAGCCAGCACCAGCACCGCGGTGACCAAGGTGACCCAGAGCAGCCCACTCAGGTCGGGACTCTCCGTTCCAACGGCGGGAACGTGCCAGAACGGGCTGATACCCAGGGCCCAGTCCGGCAGGCGGAAGGTGGGGCCCAGCAGTGTCAGCGCGAAGGAAATCAGCACCCCGGCCCACGCAGCGATGCTCACCCTGGGCCGGACACCGATGACAAAGACCGCCACCGCAGCTGCCGTCCACACCGCCGGAACGGTGAGGGCAGCTTGCAGGAAGGCATCCCCAAAAACCACCCCGGAATCCGACCCGGCGGAGACGGCGGCGATCACCGTTCCTGCGATCAGCGTCAGGACGGTCGAGAGTGCCAGGGCGGGGACAACGTTGGCGGCGTAGTACCTGGACCTGCCGAGCGGAGTGGCCAGCAGCGGCTCCACCCGGTCTGAGATTTCCTCCGAACGCACCCTGAGCATCGCCTGGACCCCGGCGACGGCGGCGATAATGCCCACCAGGCTCAGGATGGTCCGGAGAAAGGATTTCGTGATCTCGGCAGTGGTTGTGGATCCGGCTGCCAGCAGCGACTGGGCGCCCTGGTTGGAGCCGAGCAGGTCCTGGATCGACGTCGACAGGTAGCCGAACACCGTCCCCAAGGCGAGGAACGCGATGCCCCAGGTGATCGCCGTCGCGCGGTTCAGGCGCAGGGCCAGCGACCACGGTCCGCGCAGCCTGCCGGTGCCCGGCCCGGGTTTCGGTGAAATGGCGCCCTGGCCAAAGTCGCGGTTGAACTGGATCACGAAGGCAAGGGCCACGAGCACGAGCATCAGGGCCACCACCAGGAGCAGCGGCCACCAGGTGTTCGTATCCGCGGGGCGGGTCTGGCTGATCCAGCCCATGGGGTTTATCCAGGCGGTCCATTCCGGAGCCGCAAGCGCTTCCAGGACACCGCGGAGGAGGAACAGCACACCGAGCGCACTCACGGCGACGCTGTTGGCGGTGTGCGCTTCGGCGGCGAGCTGGGCGCTCACCGCCGCCACACCGGCGAAGAGCCAGCCGCTCGCCGTGAAGGTGGCTCCGAGCAGCAGCGACGCTCCCCACGATCCGCCGCACAGGCCGGTGACCACAGCCGCTACAAGGCCTACGAGCACGGTGCCGAACAGCGCCAGGATAACCCCTGACATCAGCCGGGTTCCGCGGCCCATCACGCCGGAGGCGAGGAGTTCGGCCTGCCCGGAATCCTCTTGTCCCCGGGTAGAGCGGGTTACAGCGAAAATGGCAGCGAGGGCAGCCATAAAGCCGCCCAGGGCCAGGCTGCGCCACGCGTTGAATCCATCAACAGTAAGGAGGTTGTTCGCCTGCCCAAAAATGATGCTCAGCGCCGGATTGGAGCCGACGGCGGCGGCCAGCCCGGCGCGCTCCTGCTCCGTGGGGAAGATCAGGGGATACACCAGGACGGAGGATGCCGAGAGAGCCGTCACGATGACGATCCAGGGCAGGAAATTCCGCCCGTCGAACCGGACGGAGGCCTTCAGCAGGGCCGGGGTGCCGGTGAGTTGGCTGCTCATGCCGGTTCGGGTCCCGACTCTGCCTCGTACAGGCTCAGGAACAGGGTTTCGAGCGACGGCGGTTCCACACTCAGCGCGGTCAGTCCCAGGCTGCTGAGGACTGCCATGGCACGGTCCAGATCGGCGGCCGCCACGGTTGCGGTCAGGTTCCGGCCGTCAATGCGAACATTGTGCAGGCCCGGGACCCCGTCCGCTTCCGGAGCCCGTTCCAGGGTGGCATGCACGGTGGTGCGGGCCGTACCCCGCAGCTCCTGCAGGGTGCCGGTGCGGACAGTGACACCCTCCCGGATAATGCTCAGGCGGTCGGCCAGGTTCTCGACTTCCGCGAGGACATGGCTGCTGAGCAGCACCGTGGTTCCGCGTTGCTTGGCCTTGATGAGCTCGTCCTGGAAGACGTTCTCCATCAGCGGGTCCAGGCCGCTGGTCGGCTCATCGAGGATCAGCAGCTCAACGTCTGCTGCGAGCGCTGCCACCAGTGCGACTTTCTGCTTGTTGCCCTTGGAATACTGCCGCCCGCGCTTGCTGGGATCGAGTTCGAAGCGCTCCAGGAGTTCGGCCCGGCGCTTCGCGTCCAGTCCGCCGCGCAGGGAGCCGAGTAGATCGATGGCTTCCCCGCCGCTCATTCCCGGCCAGAGGGACACCTCGCCGGGCACGTAGGCGAGCCGGCGGTGCAGCGCGACGACGTCGGCCCAGGGATCGCCGCCCAGCAGACGGACCGTGCCGGCATCAGCTTTCAACAGGCCCAGGAGCACCCGGATGGTGGTGGACTTTCCTGCACCATTGGGGCCGAGGAACCCATAGACCTGCCCCTTCTCGACCTGCAGGTCCAGGCCGTTGAGGGCGCGGAACTTTCCGAAGGACTTCTGCAGTGCCTCAATCTCTATCACGTGGCGCTCCGCTGGCACGGTGACCTCCTGTGTAGACAGGTCCATTCTGCACGCTCTACAGGGTTCCGCAGCCACGGCGGCAAAACTCGCGCCGTCGCCCCGCTACCCGGCCGCGGGAAGTAACTGCAGCTGGCGGAGCAGGATCGCAACGTGCAGCGAGGTCCGGGACTCGGGATCGTCCAAGGAGACCCCCAGCAGAGCCTCCAGCTTCTCCAGCCGCGCATAGAGCGTGGGGCGGCTGAGGTAGCCGCTGCGGGCCAGCTCCGTCTTGTTGCCGCCGCACTCGAGGTACCGCTGCAGCAGTGCCAGGTCCTCCCCCGCTCCTTCCCCAAGCACGCCGCGCAGTTCGGCGGCTGCGAAGGACACGGCCCGGGGATCCTCCCGGAGCAGCGCCAGCAGCCCGCGCAGCCGCACGTCCGTGGTGCGGAAATACCGACGCCCGACGGCGGAGAGGGTACCCGCGGTCTGCGCCACGTGGGCGGCCTCATCGAGCCCTGCCGC
>NZ_DALZXY010000033.1:22617-33269 GCF_031988865.1 Arthrobacter sp. | reverse complement strand
CGCAGTGCTGCGCCGGGAGCGCCGTCTGGCCGGCGTCGAAGCAGCCTCAGCTGCTGTACCCGCAGCAGCGCCCCGAGTCGGCGCGGGCCCCGCGGCCGCATTAGGTGCTGCCCCCGGGGCCGTTGCCTCCTCCGGGCGGCAATCGCTGCCGGCGTTCTTAGCTGGCTGGTTCTTTTCCTGCGTCATTACCTCTGTCTTTTCCGCCGAGCGATGCGGCAGCCGCTGCCACGGCCGCTCGGATGGCCGGGTTGGGCCCGTCCGCGGGGATCAGTCCTTCCACGGGATTCGACGGCTCCGCGGCGTTTGGCTCCGAGCGCTGGCGGATGCGGGTGCTCCCGTGGGGATTGACCATGCTGCGGTCCTGGACCGGGCGGGTGTCGCGGATGGGTTCCGCCTGGGCCGGCGCGCTGAGGCCCAAGTAGCGCCCAACGAGGTCTGCACAGGCCGAAGGGTCAGTGAAGACCTCGATGGTCCACAGCGGCATGTACCTCCAGCCGAGGCGTTCCAGCAGCTGCGGGCGGAGCCGGCTGCGCTCCCGGACACTCATGCTTCGGTAGCGTGCCGTGCCGTCAGACTCGATGGCCATCGGGACGGCAGAATCCGATTCCCCCTGACGCTCGACCGTGGCGACAATATCGATTGCGCCGTCGTAGTGGTCCCAGACCTGGGCCCCGCGCGAGCGGAGCCGCCCGACGAGGTCCGCGACCAGCGGGTCGTCGGACATGATCGAGCCGCCGGCCGGCCGTGTGGCGGCAGCCGCTGCCGGCGCGCCGGAGAGCTCCCGCACCAGCAAGCGGTAGAAGTCCAGGGCACCGTGCCCGAGACGGGATTCATCCAAGTCGGAGGGCTGGAAACAGGTGAGGACATGCAGCCTCTGCCGGGCACGGGTCATTGCGTTGACGAACCGGCCGCGGCCCTCCGGCTCGGAAAGCAGCCCAAAGTTGTGCAGCGCACGGCCATGCGGGGTCCGGCCGAAGCCCAGGGAGAAGATCACAGCGTCCCGGACCAGTCCGGCTGCCCGGTCAGCAGGGACCACCCGGAAGGATTCCGTGCCGGGAGCAAAGAAATCTGCTGCCCAGGGGAAGTTGGCCATCTGGACCCGAATCGCTTCGGCGACGCGGACAGCGTGCCGGGAGCTCGCGGTGATCACGGCCAGGGATTGGCTGGGCCGGCGCCGGACATGCTCGAACACGAGGTCAACCACCCGGTTGACCTCCGCGGCAACGCTCTCGACGCCTTGGTGGTCCGCGCTGGGCATACCCGTGCCATCTGCCAGGTACTCCACTGTCAGGGGACGCTCACCCGTGGCAATCTCGTCGCCGCGGGGCACCCATTCCAGCCGTCCCTCGTAGAATTCCTCGCTGAGCTGGTTGAGCAGATGCTTGTCTGTCCCCCGGTACACGGTGGACAGGGCACGGCTGGGCAGGATGTGAGCGAGTGACTCGTAGGCGCTGGGCAGGTCTTCGCCGTTGCCGGCCGGCTGATCCTGCACATCGATGCTGAACGGGCGCGGACCGCCCAGGCGTCCGTCGCCGAAGGCGATGACCTGGCCGGAACGGGCGATCGCGGGCACTGCGGCCTGCAGGCTGATGGCTTCCGCGTCCAGGATGATAAGCGCGTCGAAGCGCCGGGTGCCCGGCAGCAGCATGGGCAGCAGCAGCGGGCTGGCGGCCCAGATGGGCAGGAGCGAGGAGACAAGGTCAGCGGACTGGGCGCTGAGCGACTCAACGGTCAGCGGACCCGACGTGATCGTTTCCTTGAGCTGTCCGGCCTCACGTGAGTTGGACTTGATTCCCTCACGCCAACGCTTTGCGAGGGCCCAGCGAAGCCGGGAAGAGCCAGAGGCGATGTGCGCGTTATCGGCCAGCCGGTATTCCGCTTCCAGCCGGCGCAGGCTGTCGCCGTCGGACATGGCCAGGTAGTCATCACCGCTGATCATGGCCTCGAGCGCAGACTGCCACCAGGCCAGCTCCAGCTCGTAGCCCACCTGCCGGGGCGTGACCTCCCGGGCTTCAAGGTCATCGAGCAGCTCGCCCAGGCCATGGCCGCGCATCTCGTCCAGGAGCAGCGTCCGCTCGGGCAGTGTCTCCAGCGTTTCCTTGTCCCCGGCAAGGGCCCGGAGTCGCTTCTCGAGGACGTCAAGCGACTGCCCCGCGAGTTCCGGCTCCCCCGCGGTACGGGCCAGGATTCCGGTCAGGGTGTCCAGCTGTTCCTTGACGGCCAGGTAGGTGCGGTTGAGGTCCGCGAGCCCGGTCGGCACGGAGGGGTGGCGCTGTGTGGTGGCATAACGGGACCAGGTCACACGCTGCTGCTGCACCTGGACCAATGAAGTGTGAAGGTCGGAAATGTGGACGCCGGGGCGGATGTATTCCTTAGCGACCCGGCGCAGCCGGGAACGGGTCATGGAACTCATGTCGACGCCGTGCTCCCGGCGCCATGATGACGAGGCTGTCGCCGAAATGAGGTCTGTCACCGGCCGGTCGAAGATGTCCGGAGTGAACTTGTCCAGGCTTTCGCGCACCGCAACCAGCAGCTCCAGCTGCTCGCCCCACTGGGCGAACGTCTCCCCCAGGCTGATCTGTGAATGCTCAGCGACTTCCTGGACCCGCACGCGCAGCTGCGGCAGCGCCTCGGCCAGCTCTTCGGTGAGCTTGTGGGCGTCTTCCGTTTCCTTGCGGTTGAGCAGTTTGGCACCGAACCAGGGGCTCGAAACCGCGGCGCGTGAAAAACTGCCGAGTTCGGCGGCCCGGCGCAGGCGCCCCGTAAGCTCGGTGCGGTCGGTGATGCTGTCCAGCACGCTGCGCTTGAGCCGCACGGTGGTGGCCGGGGCCGGATTCATGGACGTGAGCTCGGCCAGTGACTGCATTGCCTGGTAGGGAGAGCAGCCCCAGCGCTGGCGGACGTTGTGCAGGGACTTAACGTGGTCCCTCAGCTGGTGCCGGCTTTCTGCCAGGACCTTGTGAAGGTTGCCCAGATTGGGTTCGGTGGCTTTTTCGTTGCGGACGATAGCCCGGACCAGGCGGTCTCGCAGCTGCTCCTCGCTCATTCCGGCGTTCACCTGCAGGACCAGGGACCCGAGGTTCAGGGCATCCACGCCGGAGACGAATTCGTTCAGCGTGCCGCGGCGTTCGGCCACCACCAATACGGATTTGCCGGCGTTGACCAGTGCTGCGGCCGCGTTGATTGCGGTCTGGGTCTGTCCGGTGCCCGGAGGTGAGGACACAACCAGGGATTCGCCCGCACCGATCAGATCCAGCACATCCTGCTGCTCGTGGTCGGCGTCGAGCACCAGCAGCTCGTCAGCGGGTGCCCGCTCATCGAGCGGAGGAAGCCCGGGCTCTCCTGGTGTGGCCGGCTGCGGCTGGCCGCCCAGCGCGGCCTCCATCAGGGCCCGCAGGATGGGGTGGTTGGGATCCAGTGCCGTGTCCTCGGCGAGATCCGGAAGATCGGCGAAGGTTGAGACGAGCAGCCGGTGCTCGATGTTCATGCCGCGGACTCCCTCGGTCAGGGCCCGCAGCCGGTCCAGGACGGGGTGGGGGTCAAACCGGGCGGTGCCGTAGGCAAGCCGCGCCAGCGCATCGGCGTCGACGTCCAGGTTCTGCTGGACCTGCAGGTGCCGGAGGAGGGCCGGGTTCAGTTCGGCCTTGCCGGTCAGCTGCAGTTCGTAATCGTCCTGGGAGGGGTGGACGGTGAGCGATACCGGTGTCAGCAGGACGGGAGCCGTCAGGGATTCCGGCCGCACGGCTTCGTCGGAGGCGTAGCGCCAGGATGCCGTGCCGGCGGCGAGATAGCCGACGTCGAGCCCACGGTCCGAGCCCAGTTCGTAGATCTTTGCGCGCAGCGCCCGTGCTGCCCGCTTCGCGGTGCGGTAGTGGTCGGCATCGCGCAGCAGCGTGGACATCCGGGTGCGCCGGCCCGCGAGGAGCTGGGCCAGACCGGAGGGATGCGCATGGGTCAGGTCGATGCTGTTCTCCGCCGAGACCGTGAAATGCAGCAGCGTGTCCGACCCCGCATGCTGGCCAAGCCGGGCCAGCCACGGCAGCAGGAAGTCCGAGGCACTGTCGCCGGGATTCTGCTCAGACACTGATGTCCTCTTTCCTGCACTTCCGCGCGACGATCTTGACCAAACTGGCATACCTTCCAAGCTATCGCCTCTTGCCCGGATAGCTCCGGATAGCAACGCGGGGGACGGCTTGTTCAGCCGTCCCCCGCGTTTACGATGCTACTCCCACTCGATGGTGCCCGGGGGCTTGCTCGTGACGTCGAGCACGACCCGGTTGACGCCGTCCACCTCGTTGGTGATCCGGTTGGAGATCCGGGCCAGGAGGTCATACGGCAGCCGTGACCAATCCGCCGTCATGGCGTCTTCACTGGAAACCGGACGCAGGACGATGGGATGGCCGTAGGTGCGGCCGTCGCCCTGGACACCAACGCTGCGGACATCTGCCAGCAGCACAACCGGCATCTGCCAGACCTCGTCATCCAGGCCGGCTGCGGTGAGCTCGGCACGGGCGATGGCGTCGGCTCGGCGCAGCAGGTCCAGGCGTTCCTGGTTGACCTCACCGATGATGCGGATGCCGAGTCCGGGGCCGGGGAACGGCTGGCGGCCAACGATTTCGGCGGGCAGGCCGAGCTCGCGGCCCACGGCACGGACCTCGTCCTTGAAGAGCAGGCGCAGCGGCTCAACCAGTTCGAACTGCATGTCCTCGGGCAGGCCGCCAACATTGTGGTGGCTCTTGATGTTGGCTGCGCCTTCGCCGCCGCCGGATTCGACGACATCGGGGTACAGGGTGCCCTGGACCAGGAAACGGATCGGTTCTCCGGCAGCCTTGGCCTCGGCCATGATGGCGCGCTCGGCTTCTTCGAAGGCGCGGATGAACTCGCGGCCGATGATCTTGCGCTTCGTTTCCGGATCGGTGACACCGGCCAGGGCGGTCAGGAAGCGTTCCTGTTCGTTGGCGACGTAGAGATTGACGCCGGTGGCGGCGACGAAGTCGCGCTCCACCTGCTCGGCTTCACCTTCGCGGAGCAGCCCGTGGTCCACGAAAACGCAGGTGAGCTGGTCACCGACGGCACGCTGGACAAGCGCTGCCGCCACGGCGGAGTCTACGCCGCCCGAAAGGCCGCAGATGACCCGGGAGGACCCGATCTGTTCGCGGATCCGTTCGACCTGCTCTTCAACGATGTTGCCGGTGGTCCAGCTGCGTTCCAGTCCGGCGCCCTTGAAGAGGAAGTTCTCCAGGACCTGCTGGCCATGGGCGGAGTGCTTGACCTCGGGGTGCCACTGCACGCCGTAGAGCTTCTTCTCCTCGTTGGCAAAGGCAGCGACCGGTGCGCCGGCCGTGCTGGCCAGGACGTCGAATCCCTCAGGTGCCTCTTGCACACTGTCACCGTGGCTCATCCAGGTGTTCTGGTGGTCAGGGGTGCCTTCGAGGATGGAACGGGCGCTGCCGCTGGTCACTGCGTCGGTGGACCCGTACTCGCGCATCCCGGTCTCGGCGACCTTGCCGCCGAGGGCGGCGGCCATCGCCTGGAAGCCGTAGCAGATACCGAAAACCGGCACGCCGGCTTCGAAGAGTGCGGGGTCGACGTTAGGGGCACCTTCGGCGTACACGCTGGAGGGTCCGCCGGAAAGGATGATGGCTGCCGGGTTCTTGGCCAGCAGCGCTTCGGTGCTGTAGGTGTGTGGCACCACCTCGGAGTAGACATCGGCTTCGCGCACGCGCCGGGCAATCAGCTGGGCGTACTGGGCGCCGTAGTCCACAACCAGGACGGGGCGCTCTTCAATGGGAGCAGTCGCGGGATTAGTCACTTTTCAAGGATAGTCGCCACAGCACCGCCACCGCACATCGCAGCCGGCACCGGCCGCGAGGAGCGGCCGGTGCCTGCAGGGACTAGTAGCGCTTGGCCGCTTCGGGATGGGCCGCGAGCTCGGCGAGGACCTGCTTGTGGGTCCGGCCTTCCACGATAAAGGAGAGGAACGGCACAACGCCGCCGAGGGCGATAACGATGAACTTACTGAACGGCCAGCGCATCAGCTGCCAGATCCGGAAGTCGGCGAACAGGTAGACCACATACAGCCAGCCGTGGGCGATCAGCACCGCGGTGTAGAGGTTCAGCCCGCCGAGCATTACCGGCGGAATGTCCAGCATGTACTTCATGACCATTTCCGCCACAAGCAGCAGCAGGAAGATGCCGGTCACCCAGGCGGAGACCTTGTAGAAGGTCAGGGCGGAACGGATTTGGGCGTGGGTGCCTCCGAACCTGCGCTTCTTCTTTCGGGGCCTGGGCTGCTTCGTGACTGCGGGATCGCTCACTTCTTTACCTCACTGCTAGTTGGTCCGGACGGCTGCTCTCCGCCGGCCACGTCATCATCATCGTCTTCATAGTCATAGTCGTCGTCATCGTCCTCGAGGCTGCGCTGATAGGAGTCCGCGAGCAGGCGCCACCAGAGGAACACCGCGAACCCGGCAAAAACGAACCACTCCACTGCGTAGAAGATGTTCAGCCAGTTGACGGTCTTTTCCTGCGGCTGCGGCGCCGTGACGACGGTTTCGAGGCCGCTGCCGGCGCCTTCCCCGGCTGCTGTCTGCGTATCGTGCGCCGTGACGAAGGCGGAGTACAGGGGTTTGTCCCAGATGTTGCCGAGCTCGGCAGTGGAGAGCGCCGCCACGGTGTCCTCGGGTACGGGTCCGGCGACGGGTGCCTCCGCGGGCAGGAGCCGCCCGGTGATAGTCACTTCGCCTTCCGGGGCTGAGCCTGCCTTCGACGGGTCATCGGTCCAGCCGCGGACCACCGGCATCAGCGCGCCAGCTGGTGCCCCGTCCACTGCGAAGGCGGTGACGACCCAGTAGCCGTCGGCACCGTCCTGCAGGCGGTTCTGCACCAGCACCTGGTCTGCGGCCTCGAAGGAGCCGGTGAAGGTGACTATCTGGTCTGCCTCGGTGGCGTACAGCGGAACGCCGGGGGTGAAGACCTCCGTGAGCGGCCGCACCTCCTCCGTGGTCTCCGTTCCCGGAGCCCCTTCGTTCTCGGCGGAGGAAAACTGCCACTCGCTGAGCAGCACGAACACGGTAGAGATGGCCAGAGCAAGGATCAGGCCAGCGATCCATCGCGGTTGCAGGGCAGTCTTAAGCACAGCTTAACGGTACTTCGTAGTCGTGTAGAAAACCCAATGCCCGGTCCGCGGGCACTCAGTGGTCAAAGAACACCAGCGATGAATTTATGAGTTCTGCAATGACCTCGGCGTCGTTGGCCCGGCGCAGGGATTCACGGAAAGCCGGCCGGAACAGTGACCGGGCCAGGGTGGCCAGGACCTCCAGATGCTCCGAGTAGGAGGCGGCCGGCGTTGCGATGAGCAGCACAACGCTGGCCGGCCCGTCCAAGGCACCGAAATCGATTCTGTGCCCGTATTTGCAGATACCGACGGCAATCGAGGTCTTCACCGCGTACTCACTTCGGGCGTGCGGCAACCCGATTCCTCCGGGAAGCCCTGTCGCCATCTGGTGTTCCCTAGCCGTGACGTCCTTCAGGAAACCCTGCAGGTCCGTGATCCGGCCCTGCGCGAACATTCGCTCGGCGAGCTGGGTGGCGGCGTCCGTCCGGTCGGATGCCTCCATATCCAGGACAACCATCTCCGGCTCCGTCAGGACGGTGGCGTACGGGTTCAGGCTCAGTTCACTCATGCGCGCGTGGTCGTCGCTCAGCGCGGGGGCGCAATGTCCTGGACTGCCAGGCGGGCGGCATCAGCGGAAATATCGTCCGGCTGTTCCTGGCTGAGGCGCTCGGCCTCGACCCGGGCCAGGTAGTGCCTGACTTCCTCTTCGGTGCGCTTCTCATCCCAGCCGAGTACCGGAGCCATCAGCTCTGCTGCGACCGGAGCCGCGGCTACCCCGCGGTCCCAGAACTCGATTGAGATCCGTGTGCGGCGGGCCAGGACGTCTTCGACGTGCCGGGCACCTTCATGCGTCGTGGCGTAAACGACCTCGGCGCGCAGGTAGTCATCCGCACCGGGCAGGGGCTCACCCAGCGTCGGATCGGCGGCGATCAGGTCCAGCACCTCGTTTGCCAGCGCCCCGTAGCGGTTGAGCAGGTGCTCAACCCGAACAACGTGGACGCCGTATTCGTCCGCGGTGCGGTGGCGCTTGTTCCAGGCGGCCTTGTAGCCGACGGCGCCCAGCAACGGGATGGTCTGGGTGCAGCTCTCGGGAACCTTCTCATCGAGGGCGCGTGCGGCTTCGTCCACCGCGTCTTTGGCCATCACGCGGTAGGTGGTCCACTTGCCGCCGGCCACCACCACCAGCCCGGGAACGGGATGCGCGACGACGTGTTCCCGGGAGAGCTTCGCCGTGGAGTCATTCTCCCCCGCCAGCAGGGGACGCAGGCCAGCGTAGACGCCTTCGACGTCCTCGCGGGTCAGCGGCCGCTTTAGCACGCGGTTGACGTGCTCAAGGATGTAGTCGATGTCAGCGGAGGTCGCTGCGGGGTGTGCCTTATCCAGGTTCCAGTCGGTGTCTGTGGTTCCGATGATCCAGTGCCGTCCCCACGGAATCACGAACAGCACCGACTTTTCGGTGCGGAGGATCAGGCCCACCGTGGACTGGAACCGGTCCCGCGGCACCACCAGGTGGATGCCCTTGGAGGCACGGACCTTCAGCTGGCCGCGGTCCGTGACCATGGCCTGGGTTTCATCCGTCCACACACCGGTGGCGTTGACGACCTGCTGGGCGAAGACATCGAACTCATCACCGGTTTCCTGGTCCCGGACCCGGGCACCAACAACACGCTCGCCTTCGCGGAGGAAGTCGACGACGGCGACCCGGTTGGCGGCGGAGGCCCCGTAGTGCACGGCGGTACGGACCATGTTCGCCACATACCGCGCGTCGTCGACCTGCGCGTCGTAGTAGCGGATGGAGCCAACCATGGCGTCGTCCTTGAGGCTGGGTGCAGCACGCAGGGTTGAGCGCCGGGTGAGGTGCTTGTGCATGGGCACACCGCGGGAATTGCCCGAGGTCAGGCCCATCGTGTCGTAGAGCATGATGCCGGCGCCGACGTAGGGCCGCTCAACAAACCGCTTGGTCAGCGGGTACAGGAAGGGCACCGGCTTCACCAGGTGCGGGGCGATCCGCTGGATCAGCAGTCCGCGCTCCTTCAGGGCTTCCTGCACCAGCGCAAAGTCGAGCATTTCCAGGTAGCGCAGGCCGCCGTGGATCAGCTTCGAGGACCGGGAAGAGGTTCCCGAGGCCCAGTCCCGGGCTTCCACCATGCCGACCTTCAGGCCGCGGGTCACCGCGTCCAGGGCAGCCCCGGCACCCACCACGCCGCCGCCGACAATGAGGATGTCCAGCTGGCCGCCGGGTTCGGCGGTGGCACGCAGTTTATCCAGGGCGGCTTCGCGGTATTCCGGACTTAGTGCATCTGTAGCCATGGTCAAGATTCCTCTCTGAAGCGTGCCCCGGTGTGCCGGGGAGTTGTACTCAGCTGTTGTACAGGTAGGGCGCCACCAGCACATCGATGCGTTGGAAAGCCTTTAGATCAGAGTAGCCGGTTGTGGCCATTGCCCGCCTTAGTGCACCCATCAGATTCGAGGTTCCGTTGGTGTGATGGGAGGGGCCCCAGAGCACTTCCTGGAGCGGGCCAACCGTGTCCAGGTGGACCCTGTCACCACGCGGCAGTTCACTGTGGTGGGCTTCCTGCCCCCAGTGCCAGCCGCGTCCGGGGGCTTCTTCGGCGCGGGCCAGCGCGGATCCGAGCATGACGGCGTCGGCGCCCATGGCGATGGCCTTGATGATGTCGCCGCTGGTGCCCATGCCGCCGTCGGCGATCACGTGGACGTACCGGCCGCCGGACTCGTCCATGTAGTCCCGGCGTGCTTCGGCGATATCCGAGATTGCGGTGGCCATGGGTGCGTGGATGCCCAGGGCACGGCGGGTGGTCGTCGTGGCTCCCCCGCCGAAGCCGACCAGGACACCCGCGGCGCCGGTGCGCATCAGGTGCAGGGCCGGGGTGTAGCCGGCAGCACCGCCGACGATGACGGGAACGTCGAGTTCGTAAATGAACTGCTTGAGATTCAGCGGCTCGACGTTCTTGGAGACGTGCTCTGCGGAGACCGTGGTGCCGCGGATCACGAAGATGTCGACGCCGGCGGCCAGGACGGTCTTGTAGAACTCCTGGGTGCGCTGCGGTGTCAGGGAACCCGCGACCGTGACGCCGGCCTCGCGGACTTCGGCCAGCCGGGAGGTGATGAGTTCGGCACGGATGGGTGCGGCGTAGATTTCCTGCAGCCGGGAGGTGGCGGCGGGATTGAAGTTCTCCTGGCTTAGGACGGCGATTTCGTCCAGCACCGGCTGCGGATCCTCGTAGCGGGTCCACAGCCCTTCCAGGTTCAGGACGCCGAGTCCGCCGAGCCGGCCGAGCGCGATGGCGGTCGCCGGGGACATCACGGAGTCCATCGGAGCGCCGATCACCGGCATCTCGAACTGGTACGCGTCAATCTGCCAGTTGACCGAAACATCCTGGGGGTCACGGGTGCGCCGGGACGGCACAATCGCTACATCGTCCAGGGAGTAGGCTCTGCGCCCACGCTTGCCACGGCCAATCTCTATCTCGTTAGTCACTGCTCTAGGTTATCCCAGACCAAAAAAAGAAGCGGG
>NZ_DALZXY010000033.1:0-22607 GCF_031988865.1 Arthrobacter sp. | reverse complement strand
GCACCGTCCCGGAGGAACGGTGCCCGCTGGATGGAGTCAGCGCTTAGCGGCGGCCGTAGTTCGGTGCCTCGGCGGTCATCATGATGTCGTGCGGATGGGATTCCTTCAGCCCTGCCGGGGTGATGCGGACAAAGCGCCCCTTGGCCTTGAGCTCGGCAATGGTCCTTGCACCGGTGTAGAACATGGTCTGCCGCAGGCCGCCCACCAGCTGGTGCGCGACGGCGGAGAGCGGGCCGCGGTAGGGCACCTGGCCTTCGATGCCTTCGGGGATCAGCTTCTCGTCGCTGGGGACGTCGGCCTGGAAGTAGCGGTCCTTGGAGTACGAGGTGTTCTTGCCGCGGGTCTGCATGGCGCCCAGCGAGCCCATGCCGCGGTAGGTCTTGAACTGTTTGCCGTTGACGAAGACGAGGTCGCCCGGGCTTTCAGCGGAGCCGGCCAGCAGGCTGCCGAGCATCACGGTGTCAGCGCCGGCAACGATGGCCTTGCCGATGTCACCGGAGTACTGGAGGCCGCCGTCGGCGATCACGGGAACGCCCGCGGGGATAGCTGCCTTGGCGGATTCGTAAATCGCGGTAACCTGCGGGACACCAACGCCGGCGACGACGCGGGTGGTGCAGATGGAACCGGGGCCAACGCCTACCTTGATGGCATCGGCACCAGCGTCGATCAGTGCCTGGGCGCCCTCGCGGGTGGCTGCCTGGCCGCCGATGACATCGACGTGGGCGGCGGCCGGGTCCTTTTTGAGCCGGGAGATCATTTCCAGGACGCCTGAGCTGTGCCCGTTGGCAGTGTCCACGACCAGGAGGTCAACGCCGGCCTCGACCAGGGCCATGGCCCGCTCGTAGCCGTCGCCGAAGAACCCGACCGCGGCACCGACGCGGAGCCGGCCTTCCTCGTCCTTGGTGGCCAGCGGGTACTGCTCTGCCTTGTCGAAGTCCTTGACCGTGATCAGGCCCTGCAGGCGCCCGGCCTCGTCCACCAGGGGCAGCTTTTCGATCCGGTGCTTGCCGAGGAGCTCGACGGTTTCCTCGGGGGTGATGCCCACCCGGCCGGTGATCAGCGGCATGCGGGTCATAACTTCCCCAACCTTGCGGTGGGGGTACTCGGAGCGCGGAATGAACCGGGTGTCGCGGTTGGTCACGATGCCGAGGAGCTTGTTGTCCTGGTCCACGACCGGCAGGCCGGAGACGCGGAAATGGGCGCACAGGTCATCGAGTTCCGCCAGCGTTGCCTCCGGGTCGATGGTGACCGGGTTGGTGATCATGCCGGATTCGCTGCGCTTGACGCGGTCCACGTGCTCGGCCTGGTCGGCAATGGAAAGGTTGCGGTGGATCACGCCGAGGCCGCCGTGGCGGGCCATGGCGATGGCCATCCGGGATTCGGTCACGGTGTCCATGGCGGCGGACAGCAGCGGGGTCTGCACAGTGATCCGCTTGGTCAGGCGGGAGCTGGTGTCCGCCTCGGACGGAATGACGTCCGTGGGGCCGGGCAGCAGGAGGACGTCGTCGTAGGTCAGGCCGATAAAGCCGAACGGATCGTGTTCTGGGGACTGCTGGCTCAAGTGCGCGCCTCTTTCGGGACCGGGAGTTATGGGGGTAGGCCGGGCATCGCGGCCGGATTCTTCTAGTTCGTCTAATCGTAGAACGAAATCGGCGGCCCTCACTATTCCATCCGCTATCAGGGCCGACGCCGGGCGGTCTAGGTGGTCCCGGCGGTGGTGATGCCTTCCCAGCCGGTCGCCTCCAGTATCCGCTCGGCAAGCACGTGGGAGGTGGTTTCCATGTAGGTGCGGTTCAGGTGGTCGTGGTCCTTGTAGACGATGACGTTGCCGATGATTCCGGGGCAGGCGTCCTCAAAACAGAACTGGTCGCTCATATCCAGCGTCCTCACCCCGGGAATGCGTTCCTCCAGTCCGGCCAGCGGAGATACCTCGGCCAGCAGCTGGCTGCGCGGTACGTGGCAGGCTTCGGTCGACAGTTCGTTGGCCTCCAGGCACTTGAACATATCGAATTCGAACCGTGGGTTGTCCCGCATGGCCAGCACGGAGATGCCCGCTTCCGCGAAGCCGCGCACGCCGTCGTCGTAGCCGCCGGCCAGAACTTCATCGGGCCGGGACTCCTTGGTGACCGAAGCCACGGTAAAGACGGCGTCGGGCAGGCGTTCCATCACATATTCCCCGGCAGCCTGGTTGAAGGTGTTGCAGTCCTCCGAACGTTCTGGATCTTCGGCCCCGTAGCGGCAGCCCATCTTCAGGATGGTGATCACGTGCCAGTCGTTGGCCAGGGCAATCGGCCGCAGGGCTGCGGACCATTGCATGGCGTGCGAGTCCCCGAGGACCACAATGGTTTTCGCGGCCCCCTCGGAGGGGCCGATCTGCTTGCAGGAATCAGCGATGACCGAGTCCGGTGCAGGTGCGAATTCCTCGCCGCAGGCCTCGTCAAGCTGGGCCCATTCCTGGTCCATGTCCGACGGCGACGGTTTCACCAGCGCGCTTGTGGATGCAGCAAATTCGAACGCCGGATCCAGGGCCAGGGCACCGGGATTGTCCGCGATGCCCTGCTGCCGGACAGCTTCGGCGTCGGCCTGGACCTTGGCCTGCCATCCCGCCAGCGGGGCTGCGACCACGGCGAAGGAGGCAGCCAGGACCACGGCGGAGCGCCAGGACGCGGCCTGGGGCCAGGACCAGCCCCGCAGCGGACCTTCCACCAGCTTGGTGGTCAGCACCGCCAACAGCAGGGAAACCAGGATGACGGCTGCGCCGTCGATCAGTCCGGCGTTCTGCTGCCCCGACGCGACCAGCCAGAACACGAGGACCGGCCAGTGCCAAAGGTAGAGGGCGTAGGAGTTATCCCCCAGCTTCACCAGCGGCTTCGCCTTCAGCCAGCGGTCCGCGCCGCCGCGGCTGCCGGTGTCCCCCGCGACGATGATCATGGCAGCTGCGAGGGTGGGCCACAGGGCGAGGTACCCGGGGAACTGCTGCTGGACCTGCAGGATGATGCCGCAGCTGAGCATGGCAGCCACGCCGGCCCAGCCCAGGACGATCCGCGCACGGCGGCCCAGGTGCAGATAGGGCAGTGCCAGCGCCAGCAATGATCCCAGCGCGAATTCCCAGAGCCGGGTGCGCGTATCAAAGTAGGCGTAGGCCTGGTTGGCGCTGGTTTCCCAAATGGAAAACGCCAGGGATGCGGCGAAGACGGCACCAAAGACGCCGGCCAGCACTGACCGGTAGCTGCGCCCCAGGATCTTGGCCAGTGGAAGGACCGCGGCGAAGATCAGCGGCCAGAGAATAAAGACCTGCCCTTGGACGGACAGGGACCAGAAGTGCTGGAGGGGACTCGCCGCACTGTGGTCGGCAGCCAGGTAATCCACGGCATTGTTGGCCAGGGTCCAGTTCTGGACGTAGAACAGGGATGACCAGGCTTGGCCGATCAGCCCCTGCCATTCACTGGATGGGAGCAGCACGGCGGCGGCCGCCAGCGCGGCGAGCAGGACAACAACGACGGCGGGCAGCAGGCGCTTGAACAGGTGCAGCCAGTAGCGGCCCAGGGCCAGAGCGCGGCCTGCTTCAGCCTTCCGAACGAAGGACCCCGTGAGCAGGAAGGCCGAAATGAGCAGGAAAATGTCCACTCCCCCGGACACCCGTCCGAGCCATACGTGGTAGACCACCACCAGCACCACAGCAAGGGCACGCAGGCCCTGGACTTCGGGGCGGTAACGCCGTTCGCTGCCCGCATTGCGGGGCGGCGTGGCGGAGCCGGAAGGAGCTGCAGCGGGGCAAGAGGAGCGGGAAGCGGCAGCATGCTGCTGCGGTGCTGACACTTACGGGAGTCCTTTCGAGGGGCAAATACCGCAAGAGTTTACCTGCCGGTCGAGCCGGAGCCGGAATCCGGCTGTGCCCCGGCCGCGGGGTCCAGGTCACAAAAAGGCCCGGTCCAGCGCAGGATTAGTGCGCTGGGCCGGGCCCAATTTGTCAGCTGTGATTAGTGCTGGTGACCGTGGTCATCAGCGTCATCCGCCGGCTTCTCAACAACCAGGGCCTCAGTAGTGAGGACCAGGGCGGCGATCGAAGCAGCGTTGCGCAGGGCTGACCGGGTGACCTTGACCGGGTCGATGACGCCGGCTTCGATCAGGTTGCCGTACTCACCGGTGGCAGCGTTGAAGCCGTTGTTGACTTCGAGCTCGCTGACCTTGGAGACAACAACCATGCCTTCAGCACCGGCGTTCTCCGCGATCCAGCGCAGCGGCTGGGCCAGCGCGCGGCGGACCAGGCCGATGGCCGTCGCTGCGTCGCCTTCGAGCTTGGCGACGTCGGCGTTGGTGTCCAGGGCGCGGGCAGCGTGGACCAGTGCGGAACCGCCGCCGGCCACAATGCCCTCTTCCAGGGCTGCGCGGGTCGAGGACACGGCGTCTTCGATCCGGTGCTTCTTTTCCTTCAGCTCAACCTCGGTTGCGGCACCGACCTTGATGACACCGATGCCGCCGGAGAGCTTGGCCAGGCGTTCCTGGAGCTTCTCGCGGTCCCAGTCCGAATCCGTGCGTTCAATTTCCGCACGGATCTGGGCAACGCGGTCTGCGACGTCAGCTTCGGAACCGGAGCCGTCAACGATGGTCGTGTGGTCCTTGGTGACCGTGATGCGACGGGCGGAGCCCAGCACCTCAAGGCCAACCTGGTCCAGCTTCAGGCCGAGGTCCGGGGACACAACCTGAGCACCGGTGAGGGTCGCGATGTCCTGCATCATGGCCTTGCGGCGGTCGCCGAAGCCCGGAGCCTTGACGGCAACGACGTTCAGGGTGCCGCGGATCTTGTTGACCACCAGGGTGGACAGCGCCTCGCCGTCGATGTCTTCGGCGATGATGAACAGCGGCTTGGAGGCCTGCAGCGCCTTTTCGAGCAACGGGAGGAACTCAGCGACCGAGGAGATCTTGCCGGAGTTGATGAGGATCAGCGCGTCTTCAAGGACGGCTTCCTGGCGCTCCGCGTCGGTCACGAAGTACGGCGAGAGGTAGCCCTTGTCGAACTGCATGCCTTCGGTGATGACCAGTTCGGTGGACGTCGAGGACGATTCCTCGATGGTGATGACGCCGTCCTTGCCGACCGTGTCGAAGGCTTCGGCCAGGAGCTGGCCGATCTCTTCGCTCTGCGCGGAGATAGCGGCAACGTGGGCGACCTGGTTGCCTTCTACTTCCTTGGCATTTTCCAGCAGGCGGGCGGCAACGGCCTCGACGGCGGTCTCGATGCCGTGCTTGAGGGCGCCGGGAGCCGCGCCGGCGGCAACGTTGCGCAGGCCTTCCTTGACGAGGGCCTGGGCCAGGACGGTGGCGGTGGTGGTGCCGTCACCGGCGACGTCGTTGGTCCGGGTGGCGACCTCCTTGGCCAGCTGCGCGCCAAGGTTCTCATACGGATCGTCGAGTTCGACCTCGCGGGCGATCGTCACGCCGTCGTTGGTGATGGTGGGTGCGCCCCAGGTCTTGGCGAGCACAACGTTGCGGCCGCGCGGGCCGAGGGTGACCTTGACGGTGTTGGCGAGCTTGTCGACACCCGCTTCCAGTGAACGACGGGCGGAGTCGTTGAACTCCAACTGCTTTGCCATGTGTGTGTCCTTTCCGACAACTACATCTGCATCTACAAAAGAAGACCCCGGCCGAATCTGGCCGGGGTCTTCGAAGAATTACTTGACGACGATGGCCAGCACGTCGCGTGCTGAGAGCACCAGGTATTCCTGGCCGCCCTGCTTGACCTCGGTTCCGCCGTACTTGGAGTAGATGACGACGTCGCCTTCAGCGACATCGATCGGCACACGGTTGCCGTTGTCGTCAACGCGGCCGGGGCCTACTGCTACGACTTCGCCTTCCTGCGGCTTTTCCTTTGCGGTGTCCGGGATGACCAGGCCGGAAGCCGTGGTCTGCTCAGCTTCGAGCGGGCGAACAACGATGCGATCCTCAAGGGGCTTAATAGAGACCGACACTCGGCTCTCCTTTGCTTAGTTACTAACGGGTTTGTGGACCGTCGGTAGGCGCTTGCCGTCGTCGCGGGTGCCGGTGGGCGCTTCCCTCAGGAATTAGCACCCTCACGTGTCGAGTGCTAGCTCCGACCTTATGCAACGGTTAGCACTCGGTCAAGGTGAGTGCCAACAATCTTCGAACGAAGAATTTCCCGCCGCGAAGGCAGGATGGCATTCCACCCCGAGGCTTCGTGACTCATGGGGTCCTTGCAAGTTGCTTAGCCTTGCCTAACAAGATAGTTTTCAAGGGCGCGCAGAAATTAGCCAACAATTTTGTGCCCTAATGGCGGAGGCATCCGGCAGGCGGCGCACCCTTTGAAAAAACTGGAGCACCCACTCGTGAAGACGACCCTGAAGTCCCGGCTGCTTGCCGGAACCGCCCTCGTGTCCCTGCTGGCCGTCAGCGCGTGCGGCCAGGACACCGAAGCTGCCGCCGATCCCGCAGCCACCGAACCCGCCACCGTCACCGTGGAGCACACCCAGGGCACCACTGAGGTTCCGGTCAACCCGGAGACCGTCTACACGTTCGATCTGGGCGCGCTCGACACCCTGGACGCGCTGGGCATCGAAGTTGACGGCGTTCCAGCGGCGAACTTCCCGGAAAGCCTGTCCAAGTACGGCTCGGACGACTACGCCAAGATCGGCAGCATGAAGGAGCCCGACTTCGAGGCCATCAGCGCCGGCGCCCCGGACCTGATCATCATGTCCGGCCGCACCTCGGATTCCTACGAGGAATTCTCCAAGATTGCTCCGACCATCAACCTCAGCACCGACGCTGCGGATCCTTGGAACTCCTTCATCACCAACACGGAGATCATCGGCGAGATCTTCGACAAGAGCGATGCCGTCGAGGAACAGCTTGCCGCCCTCGAGACCAAGGTCGAAGAGACCAAGGCAACCGCTGCGGACGCCGGTAACGGCCTGATCATCATGACCAGCGGCGGGGAAATGACCGCCTACGGTGCCGGGTCCCGTTTTGGCCTGATCCATGACGTCCTCGGCGTTCCCACGGCGGCGGATATCAAGTCCGAAGCCCAGCACGGCGAATCCGTCTCCTTCGAGTACGTTTCCGAGGTTAACCCGGACCACCTGTTCGTGATTGACCGCGACGTAGCTGTCGGCAATGCAGGCGAAGTTTCCTCCGCCGTCCTGGACAACGAACTGGTCCAGGGCACCAAGGCCGCCAAGAACGGGAACATCACCATGCTCGACTCCTCCAGCTGGTATCTGGTGGGCTACGGCCTGAACAACGTTGACGCCATGGTCACCGCTGTCCAGGACGGTATTGCCTAACCCCGTCCCTCACACCTGCTAGATCCTCTCCG
The DNA here is from genome assembly GCF_031988865.1 of Arthrobacter sp. Taxonomy (NCBI): domain Bacteria; kingdom Bacillati; phylum Actinomycetota; class Actinomycetes; order Micrococcales; family Micrococcaceae; genus Arthrobacter; species Arthrobacter sp. The sequence goes on along the minus strand of NZ_DALZXY010000033.1, from coordinate 15,280 downwards.
GCCGGCTTTCCCCTGCGGAACACCGGCCGGAGAGGGAGACGGAACGCCCCATGAGCCTGCTCACCTCCTCCCCAGCTCCGGCACCCGCCGGAGCTGCTGCCGTATCCGGACCCCGGCGGTTCCGGAGTCCCGCAGCGATGCTGATTATGGGTGGGGCCGGCGTCCTGCTGCTCGCCGTCGTCAGCATGTTCGTTGGCGTTAGCGACGTTTCGCTCGCGTCACTCCTGGCCGGCGACGAACATGCCTGGAACATCTTCTGGGTCTCCCGCGTGCCCCGGACGCTGAGCATCATCCTGTCCGGCATGGCGCTCAGCGTGGCCGGGCTCATTATGCAGCTGATGGCCCGCAACAAGTTCGTTGAACCATCCACCGTCGGCACCGTGGAGTCAGCCTCACTGGGCATCCTCGTGGTGACGGTGCTCCTGCCCGGTGCCTCGCTTTTCCTCAAGATGTCCACCGCCACTGTGTTCGCCGTCGCCGGCACCGCCCTGTTCCTGCTGGTGCTGCGGCGCATCCCGCTGCGCAATACGCTGATTGTTCCGCTGGTCGGGATTATGCTCGGCGGCGTCATCGCCGCCGTCACCACCTTCTTCGCCTACCGCTTCGACCTGCTGCAGACACTGAACAGCTGGATGACCGGGGACTTCTCCGGCGTCCTGCGCGGACGCTACGAACTGCTCTGGATCGTCGGGGCACTGACGGTCATTGGCTACCTCGCGGCCGACCGCTTCACCGTCGCCGGCATGGGCCAGGAATTCACCACCAACCTCGGGCTGAACTACAACCGCGTGATGACGCTCGGGCTGATCATCGTGTCCCTCATCAGCGCCGTTGTGGTTGTCAGCGTCGGCTCGGTGCCGTTCCTCGGCCTGATCGTGCCGAACCTGGTCTCGCTCCTCGTGGGAGACAACGTTCGCAAAGCGATTCCCTGGGTTGGGATCTTCGGCGCAGGCTTCGTGCTGATCTGCGACATCATCGGCCGGACCATCCGGTACCCGTATGAGATCCCGGTCGGCGTGATCGTGTCCGCCGTCGGCAGCGTCCTGTTCCTGTACCTGCTCCTGAGAAAGCGCTCCTCCCGTGCCTAGCAGTCCCGTCAGTGCCCTGCCCTCCGCGCTCACCGCGCAGCGCCGCCGGCCGGTGCGGAACCTCTCCCCCAGATTCTGGATCATCCTGCTATCCGTGGTGGCGGCGGCCCTCGTCGCGGTCTTTATGACCATCGAGCTGCGCGGAAACATCGGCTACGTCCTGCCCCGCCGCGCCATCAAGGTGGGCTCGATGATCCTGGTGGCCTACGCCGTCGGCGTCTCCACCGTGCTCTTCCAGACTGTCACCGCGAACCGGATCCTCACGCCGTCGATCATGGGCTTTGATGCCCTGTATGTGCTGATCCAGACCGTCCTGGTGTTCACCCTCGGTGGCGGGGTGGTCCTCTCCATGGCTGCGCCGCTGCGCTATGGCATGGAGGTGGCCCTAATGGTGGGCTTCTCCTTCCTGCTCTACCGGTGGCTGTTCACCGGCGGCGGGAAATCCCTGCACCTGATGCTGCTGGTCGGGATTGTGCTGGGCACCATGTTCCGCGGCTTCTCCTCGCTCCTGCAGCGGCTGATCGAGCCCAGCGAATTCATCATCCTGCAGGACCTGTTCTTCGCCAGCTTCAATAATGTGGACGGAGCGCTGCTCGGCTACTCGCTGATCGCCGTCGCCCTGGTGAGCGTTCCCGCCTGGCGGATGCGGCACCAGCTCGACGTTATGTCCCTGGGCCGTGAAACCTCGATCAACCTCGGAGTGAACCACAAGCGGTCCGTGACCCTGGTGCTGGTCATCTGCTCCGTGCTCGTCGCAGTGTCCACGGCGCTGGTGGGGCCGGTCACCTTCTTCGGGCTGCTGGTGGCCTCCCTGGCCTACCAGCTCTGTTCACACTTCAAGCACGCGGCCGTGGTTCCCATCGCGGTGCTGATCGGCATCATCGCCCTGGTGGGCGGCCAGCTGGTCCTCGAACGCATTTTCGCGTTCGACACGGCCCTGAGCATCGTCATTGAATTCGTCGGCGGGATCGTCTTTTTGATCCTGCTCCTGAAAGGCTCCGTCAAATGATCCAGGTCACCGGCGTAACGAAAAAATACGCGCACACTGCCGTGGTGGATGGGGTGAGCTGCTCCATCAAGGAAGGCGGCATCACCTCGATCATCGGCCCCAACGGTGCGGGCAAGTCCACGCTGCTGTCCATCATCAGCCGGTTGCTGCCAGCCGACGCCGGCACGGTAAGCGTGGACGGCCTCGATGTAGTCAGTACCCCCGGTAAGGACCTGGCCCGGAAGATGGCGATCCTGCGCCAGGACAACCACCTCACCGTCCGGCTCACGGTCCGCGACCTCGTGGGCTTCGGCCGCTACCCGCACAACGGCGGGCGCCCGACGGCGGTGTGCCGGGAGAAGATCGAACAGGCCATGACGTTCCTGGACCTCACGGCGCTGGCGGACCGGTTCGTTGACGAGCTCTCCGGCGGGCAGCGCCAGCGCGCGTTCATCGCCATGGTGCTGGCCCAGGACACCGACTACCTGCTGCTGGATGAGCCGCTGAACAACCTGGACATGAAGCACTCAGTGGAGATGATGCGGCTGCTGCGCCGGCTGACCGATGAGCTGGGCAAGACCGTGGTGCTGGTCATCCACGACATCAACTTCGCGTCCTGCTACTCGGACGACATCATTGCCATGGCCGACGGCAAGCTCCTGCATCAGGGACCGCCGTCGATGATCATGCAGCCCGAGGTGCTGAAGGACATTTACGAGATCGACATCCGCATCGAGGAGATCGAGGGCAACCGGATCGGCGTCTACTTCGCCTAGCGGCTGGGGTTCTCAACCCACTTCCTGCCCCTGTGCGCTCCCCCGCCGCTGGCGGGCGGTTCGTCGAATCCCGGCACTTCAGGCAGCAGGAGGAGGATTCCCTCGACGGATGCATGGATGAACCGGACCAGGATGTCCCAAACGGCGGCCGAGGAGATCGGCTCCAGCAGAACGCGGCCGCCATCAACCGGGCCCAGCCGGTACTGGCCGGCTGCCCCTGCGTTCAGGAATCCGAACCACCCTCCCGTGCCTTCCTCGATAATCTGCCATTCCGTCCACGGCTGTTCCCACATTCGCGTGGCAGCTTCCTCCAGCCCTTCCGGAGCCAATACCTGTGCGGAAGCCATCCTGGCATCGTAGTGCTCCATGGAGAGGACCACCGGCTCGTGCGCAATGCTCCATGCCGGTGAAAACCCCAGCCAGTCGGCGATAGCCTTGGGGACTGCATTTGCCTGAAGCAGCTGGACCGCCAGATCGTCCGGGCGCGGAACCGGTGTGGGCGCACCAGAGAAGCGCGAGGGTTCCGCCGTCACCTTTCCATAGCCTCCCCCGATCCAGGCCTGCAGAACGCCCCCTCCGTCTGCGTCGGCTGCCTGCACCCTGAAAGATGAGTTGAGAGTACGGATCGGCGCCAGGAACTCCCTGCCGGCCGCGGTGAGGGCACCGTCTGCGGCCAGCAGGCCGGCGTCCCGCAGTGCCGCGAACTCCGTACCCCTGCGCTGGAACATTCCCAGCTTGTTCCTGCCCGCAAGTGTGTCCATCAGTTCCAGGGAGGGGATGGAGAGCCTGCACGCACTTTCCTGGTAGGGCTGGGCAGCTGCCAGGGCACCCAGGTCCTCGCGGTCCTCACCTGCCAGACGCGATGCTGCCTCATCCAGCCGCGCCTCGGATGGGGCAATGGCATCAATCAGGTGGCGCTGGCCCTGCCCCGGTTCCGCGTCCGGGCTTACATCGACTATTCGGATGTCACGAATCATCTGCTCGAACAGCAGCTTCATCCCTGCGTGCTGCTCCACTGTGTAGCTTGCAGTTGCCTCGAGCACACGGCCGCCGGCGATCCACAGCCAGCGGTCCACGCAGACCGGATGCTGCTCCACCTGATGAACAAAGCGCTGCCGCCGGCCGGCTACCGTGCCCTCGGGTCCGTTCATCGGCCATGTCTCGTGTGCGATGATGCGGACCTGCTGCGCTGTCTGCATGGTCGCTGCCAGGGCAGCGGATGCGTACCTGGCAAGGGAGATTCCGTTTGCGGGTGCCCAGCGCAGAACCATGTTGGGGCGGAAGACGCCTTCTGGCACAGGCGGGTGCGCCACGGCGACCAAGTTCCCGTTGTTCTGCTCCACTTCCCAGCCCCCAGGCCGGGGCATCCAAACGCCGGACATCTGTACGTAGCTGAACCCGTCGGTGGCGGTGGTCATGGGTTATTTGTCCCCACTGAAGAAACGTTTGCTGTACAGGTCTTCTCCGCGTGCCTCCAGCTTGTCTCCCTCTTTCATCCACCGCGGTTGGAGGATCTTTGGCATCCAGAAGCATCCCAAGAGTCCGATGGCGAGGCATCCGAGGGTGAGCATGGCGTAGGGAATGATCAGGGCGTCCATGCCGGTTTGGCGTACAAATTCCGCCGGTGCCATCAAGATGAGCCACGCCCCAAGATAGGTGCAGGCCAACGACGGTTTCCCCGGCACAAAGTTATCCAGGACCAGTAGGCCGACAAACTTCTTTGTGTAGAGGAGAACGCCGCCGGTAAAGAGGACGAGCCCCCAAGTAAGCAGGATCGCGAAGAGTGCCCAGTAGTTAGTTCCAGATTCCATGCCGTGCCTTGTCTTGTGTTGCCTTGTGTTGTGATTTGATCACCGGCCGAAGAGCTTTCCCCATCCCTGGGCGACATCGTCTACGAAGTTCATGACACCGTCAGCGGCAGCGTCTTTGAGGGTACGCCCGTCCAGGAAATCGAATTCCACTGAAGTAGCCACGGAAATACCGATGCCGATGCCGGCTCCAACCAGGGTGCCAACCGGGCCGCCGATTGCGGTACCAATTAGTGCACCGGTGCCGGCGGCCGCTATATCAATGCCAACCTTGGTGCCGCCCTTCACTCCGCCCTCGACGTTTGCCCGCTCTTCCAGGCTGTCCCGGCTCATCCCGGGATTAGCCTTGAGAAGTTCGTTGTAGGCATCTTCCCGCTCGTCGGCAATGGTGAAGCCTGATGTGACGAGAGTGAATGCACCTCCGCCGATTTAGCCGGCAACAGCAGATCCGCCGTGGCTGCCGGGTAAGGCGGGGAAACCGGATCCGCCATGCATTGCGCTTCCTGATCCTGGGCAGCGCGCCTGTCGGCAGCTTCCACCCGCGCCATGAGCTGATGCCGTCTGACTTCCAGCGCACGAATTCCGGAAGCAAAGGCCATCAGGGCATCGCTGGCCACTTTGGCTGACTCCGCCAACATCTGGGCGTTAGGCATCACGCTACTGAAAACTGCCAGAATCTCTGCGGCTCCGTCGCCGGAATAGTGCCCGCCCAGTTGCTGCCAGGTGTCCCTGGCCGACTCGACGGTTTGGAGATACCCATCCCCGCTCTTGCTAATGGCCGGCGCAGCGCTCTCGACGACATCCGGAGAACACCACCCAAAGAGCCCGGACGTGTCAATGGACACTAGTGGGTCCCTTTCAGCTCAGGTTCCCGGAGGATGTTGGCTGGATCTCGGCGAGGCTGGCCCTCGCAGCGTCGGCCATCTCCTGGTCGGCACCCGCAATGATCGACACCGCTTCACGGACACCGTTAACTGCGTTGAGAATACGGATTTCCGCTGCATCGATCTGCTGAGCCATAGTGTCTTGCCAGAGCTCTGCCAGCGCCCGGCCAACAATTCCCGAGCCACCCATACAGGCGAATTCCGCTTCTTCCACGCCGTCGCGCAGGCTAGCCACGGCCTCGGGCCTGGCCGGATCATCCTCAATCTGCGCGATGACGTTTGCGCAGCCCTCTGGATTGACGTCGTAGCCGTTCAATGACATGCGCTTCTGATTCCCCCAAAAACTATCCTGGCGCCAAAGACGGGGCCCGGCAGTGTCTTCATCAAGGCTAGCCGTCACTAAGCGCGGCCGCGATGGGTAGAACTCCCCATCATCCGGCGTCAGCGGCCAGATATCGGAGCTCTGTGCTCAGAAGTGCCTGAGGCTAAGCTGCTTTGGCGGCGCTGAGCCTGTGGACGGCTTCCTCGAGGACGGCAGGAGCACAGCCAAAGTTCAGCCTCACGTGTCCGTCACCCTGCGCGCCAAATTTGAACCCCGATTCCAGGGCCACGCGGGCCTTGTCCAGTGCAACCGCGGCCGGATCCTCACCCCAGCCCAGGGAGCGCAGATCCAGCCAGGCCAAATACCCGGCGTCGGGCATCCGGTACTGCACGCCCGGCAGCTCGGCAGCCAGCAGCTCGCCCAGGAGGCGGCGGTTTCCATCCAGCGTTTGCAGGACGCCGTCCAGCCACTCCTCGCCCTCAGCGAAAGCAGCGGCCGTGCCGTGCAGGCCGAGGATGCTGGTGCGGAAGCCGGTTCCGGACGGCATGCCATCCAGGAGCAGCTGCATGGCGGGATCCCCCGCAACCACCACGGCACACTTGGCGCCGGCGATGTTCCACCCCTTGCTTGCCGCAGTCACGCAGACCCCATGGGCACGGGCCTCCTCCGAGACAGCCAGGAACGGCGTGAAGTCAGCAGCCGAGTAGACCAGCGGCGAGTGGATCTCGTCGCTGATCACGGTCACACCGTAGCGGTGCGCCAGCCGGGCAACCTCGGCAAGCGTCTCGCGGGTGTGGACCAAGCCCAGCGGATTGTGCGGGTTGCACAGCAGCAGGGCCTCGGCGCCGCCGGCGAAGGCCGCCTCAAGTCCGGCCAGGTCCAGGGACCACCTGGTGCCGTCGTCCAGCAGCGGCACTTCCTTAACTATCCCGCCGGCCTCGACGGGCAGCTGGAAGAACGGTGCGTAGACCGGCGGTGTGATCACTACCTGGGCGCCGGGAGAAATGGCCTGCCGCAGGGCTTCAACGATCGCGACGCTGACATCCGTAGTGGTCCTCAGGCGCGCGGGGTCGACGTCCCAGCCCCAGCGACGCTGCGCGAACCCGGCAAACGCGGGCGCCAGCGACCCCGGCCCCGCAACGTACCCGACGTCGGACGCTTCTATCCGCTCGATCATCGCCCGCGCGACCGCTGGTGCGAGCGGATAGTCCATTTCCGCCACGAACAGCGGCAGGACATCCTGCGGATGAGTGCACCATTTGACGCTGGTTCGTCGGCGGAGTACGTCCAGGGAATCTACGGCCATCTCAGTCATATCCTCCAATTTACAAGGAAGCGGCGCGGCTGCCTGACCCCGGCGCCAGGCCAACACCGGCGTGGGGCCGGATACCGGGCCCTACGCAACCGCACCAACCCGGGAGAACGGCCTATCCCGGCGGAAGAACTAGGCTTGTAGGCATGCCCGACACTTCCCTTGCCCACGTCCTGACCCCCGAGGGCTGGGCCCTGCTGAACTCGCTTGGCCCCTATCTGGAGTCCGAGTCGCTGAAGCTGAACACCGAACTGCGCAAGGCCGGGCACTCCCCCGAACTCGTTGCCGCCGTCCTGACCCAGGCGAAGCTGCGGATGAAGGCCCGGGCGAAGTTCGGCCCGTTCGCCGAGCACATGCTGTTCACCCCGGCCGGTCTGGAGCAGGCGACCCGGCTGAACGTCGCCGCCCTGCATGCCCAGCGTTACCAGGAAGCCGGGCTGGCGAAGGTGGCCGATCTCGGCTGCGGCATCGGCGCGGACTCCCTGGCCCTCGCCACGCTGGACCGAGAGGTCACCGCCGTCGAACTCGACGAAATTACCGCCGCGGTCGCGACCATCAACCTCATGCCTTGGCCCGAAGCGCGCGTGGTGCAGGGAGATGCCGAGAGTTTTGACCTGACCGGGTTCGACGGTGTCTGGCTGGATCCCGCGCGGCGGACGACGTCGACGTCCGGCACCTCCCGGATTTTCGACCCGGAGGCCTTTTCTCCGCCGCTGTCCTTCGTGGAGTCCTTGGCCGACGGCGGGATGCCGGTGGGGGTCAAGCTTGGCCCGGGCATTCCGCACGATTCCATTCCCGCGGACTGCGAGGTGCAGTGGGTCTCGGTCGGCGGCGACGTCACCGAGGCCACGCTCTGGTTCAATGCGCTGCGCCGGCCGGGCATCCGGCGGGCTGCCCTGGTGATTGGGCCGGCCGGGGCCGCGGAGCTGACGTCGCATGAGGACTACGTTCCCGGCGCCCAGGATGTGCGCACCGGCCCGGCGGAGGGGTACCTTTATGAGCCCGACGGCGCTGTGATCCGCGCGGGCCTGGTCGCCGACGTCGCACGCAGCCTGGGTGGGCACCTGCTGGATCCGCAGATCGCTTACATTGCTGGACCGGAGCTGCTTCAGACGCCGTTTGCCCGCGCCTACCGGATCCTGGAAGTGCGTCCTTACAACGTCAAGGCGCTCAAGGCCTGGGTCCGCGCCAACGGCATCGGGGTGCTGGACATCAAGAAGCGCGGCATGTCCGTGACGCCGGAGGAACTGCGCAAGCAGCTGCTCACGGGTTCGGGCAAGGGACCGAACAAAGCCACCCTGGTCCTGACCCGGATCGGCGAGGACCGCGTGGCAATCGTCGTCGAGCCGGTGCCTGCCGTCGAATAGCAGGCGGCGGCTCCTGGAAGCCGCTGCCAGGTGCGCAGATATGGCGGCCTTGAGGCGCGGGAAGCCACCATATCTGCGCACCTGAGGCACGGGAAGTCACCATATCTGCGCACTCGGCGCCAACGCAGTGCAGCCTAGCTCCGGGAGAACTCGCTCGCTGCCCGGACCTGCTCCGGCGTCGGACGGACCCCGGTGTACAGAACGAACTGTTCCTCAGCCTGGATGGCGATGACCTCGGCGCCGGTGATGACGTTCTTCCCCGCCGTCCGGGCCGCCCGGATCAGCGGGGTTTCGGCGGGCAGGGCGACAACGTCGAACACCGTCTCCGCTGCGGCAACGGCCGCGCCGGAAAAGGACTGCACATCTTCGTCGGTGCCCGTCATGCCCAGCGGGGTGACGTTGATCAGCAGGTCCGCCGTCGCCGTTCCGGGCTCCGCCCGCCAGTCGAAGTCGTACAGATCTGCCAGGGCACGGCCAGTGCCCTCATTCCGGGCGACGATGCACACGTCGGAGAAGCCGGCATCCCGCAGTGCGGCAGCCACGGCCTTGGCCATGCCGCCGGAACCGCGCAGCAGTACGGAACTGGCCGGCGGCACCTTGTGGTCAGCCAGCAGCCGGGCGATGGCCAGGTAGTCGGTGTTGTAGGCGGTGAGGACGCCGTCGTCGTTCACGATTGTATTCACCGACTGGATGGCGCTGGCGGAAGCATCCATCCGGTCCACCAGGGCGATGACGTCCTCTTTATAGGGCATGGACACGGCGGCGCCGCGGATCGGCAGGCCGCGCACCCCGGCGATTGCCTGGGCCAGGTCCGCTGGAGCGAAGGCCTTGTACACATAGTTCAGGCCGAGCTGCTCATAAAGGTAGTTGTGGAACCGGGTTCCGATGTTGCTGGGGCGGGCAGCCAGGGAGATGCACAGCGTCATGTCTTTGTTCAGGATCGGCATCCGTCCATTATGGCCCGGTGCCGCCCTGAACGGTCTTCCGCAGGGTAACGGATGCGTGCCGCAGCCGGGCTAGGATTGGAACGGCTCTACGAACGCAAAGGTGCGGACCGGAGACATTATTTCGCGACGCACAGCAGGAGACGTATTGGATATTGAGTTTGCAGCTTCACCGCAGTCGACCTTGGGGGTCGAGTGGGAACTGGCCCTGGTGGACCGGGAGTCCGGAGAGCTGCTCTCAGTAGCCGACGAAGTCCTGCGCGCGGTCAACGCCGCTGACCCGGAGCTCAGCGCAGACGAAGAACACCCGCACATCAAGCAGGAACTGCTGGAAAACACGGTGGAGCTGGTCACCGGGATCTGCACCACCGTAGCCGAGGCCAAGGCAGACCTGGCCCGCTCCATGACAGCCGTCCGCAGGGTGACCGATGAGATGGGCGTTGAGCTGTTCTGCGCCGGCACGCATCCGTTTGCCGTACCGCGCTCCCAGCCGGTGACGGATAAGGAACGCTACGCCAAGCTGATCGACCGGACCCAGTGGTGGGGCCAGCAGATGCTTATCTACGGCGTACACGTTCACGTGGGCCTGGATTCGAAGGACAAAGTCCTGCCGGTCCTCGACGGGCTGGTGAACTACTTCCCGCACTTCCAGGCGCTCTCCGCCTCTTCCCCGTACTGGTCGGGGGACGACACCGGTTACGCCTCGCAGCGGGCCCTGATGTTCCAGCAGCTGCCCACGGCCGGGCTGCCCTTCCAGTTCCGCACCTGGACCGAATACGAATCCTATGTCCAGGACATGTTCACCACCGGAGTGATCGATTCCATCAGCGAAATCCGCTGGGACATCCGACCGGTGCCCGCCCTCGGAACCATCGAGCTGCGGGTCTGCGACGGGCTCTCAACGGCCACGGACATCGGAGCCATCGCTGCCCTGACCCAGTGCCTGGTGGACGAGTTCTCCACGATCCTGGACGACGGCGGCAGCATCCCCACCATGCCGCCGTGGCACGTGCAGGAAAACAAGTGGCGTGCCGCGCGCTACGGACTCGACGCGATCATCATCCTCGACGCCGCGGGCAACGAAAAGCTGGTCACGGACCATCTGCTCGACGACGTCCTGCCGCGGCTGGCTCCGGTCGCCGAAAAGCTCGGCTGCAGCTCGGAACTGGCCGACGTCGCCGGCATCATTGAGCGCGGCGCCGGCTACCAGCGCCAGCGCCGGGTGGCTGAGGCCAACGGCGGCGACCTGCGGGCCGTGGTCCTGGACGGCGTCCGCCAGCTGCGCGGCGAAGACTAGCTTAGAGCTCGACGGCGTTAGCCAGCCTGCCCCGGCACCTGCACTCCCCATGGCCACCGCCGTGATCCCGTTTTCTGGGCGAATTTGTCGGTGGGCGGGCAACTTTGCAGGGCGGGCAGAGCAACCCAATAGCCGCTCCAGGAGTCCTCTTCCGCCGGGCCCGAAAAACAGGTAAATGACCGGTATTCGATGCTGCCGCAAGGGGCGATTTTGGGCCTGGAATGTCAGTGGCGGGTGGCAGTGTGGGGGTATGAACCGCTCTTCGGATACCTCAACTTCTGTCCGGTCTGCTGACCGGGAAGAGTACGGTGTGCCGGTGTTCTGCGCTGATCCTGCCGGGGTGGCGGAAGTATCGGTGGAGGTACTGCCGGAGGGCTTCGATGGGCGGTTGTCACTGCGCGGTGCTGAGAACCTGGGGTATGAGGAGACCGTCTCAGCACTACAGCGGCTGGGGATGCTGGTGTCCTGGGCTCAGGCCCAGCAGGCCAGAGTCGCCGCCCGGTTGGAAGTCCTCTTCGCCAGGGACATCGCCGAGGCCGAGGGGCGGGAAGAACCCGTCCTGGCCCTGAGCCTGGCGGCCGCTGAGGCAGCAGCAGCGCTGAACCTGCCCCACATGACAGCGATGCAGCTGATCAGCGAATCAACCCGCCTGTGCCTGGAAGCACCGCAAACCCTCCTTCGGCTGGCCGAGGGCCGGATCGCTATCCAGCACGCCCGGATCATCCTCGACGAAACTCAAAACCTGCCCACCGAGGTCGCCGGCACGGCCGGGGATAGCGGGCGCGGGGCTGACGGGAGTGCCGCTGGAGGCGGAGCGCGAGGAGCCGGCGAAGCGGACGGGGGTCCCTCCGGTATCGGTTCCGGACAGCTTGACCTGGGGCTGGAAGGCCCGGGGGCGGCGCACAGTCCGGACGGTCCTGACAGCCACGCCGCTGATGGAACCGGGGACGGAGACTCCATGTCCGGCAGGGCCTGTGACGGCACGCCTGATGGAGGAGGGGCCGGGAGGTTGAGCGAACGCGGGGAATTCGAACGGGACCTGCTCAATGCCGCCGAGGGCCGGACCGCAGCAGGCTTTGGCCGCCGAGCCCGCAGGCTGCGGGAATCAAGGTTCCCGGACCTGATCCCGATACGCCACCGTCAGGCCAAGGACAAACGCCGGGTCTCCTTCCAGGCACTGCCGGATGGCATGTCATGTCTGAGCGCGTTCATCGCCGCGGAGAAAGGCCAGGCGCTCTTCGCCGCCCTTACCGGTGCCGCGAAGGCTGGTAAACGAGCCGGAGATCCCCGCACGATGGACCAGCTCCGTGCCGACACCCTCACCGATTTGTTCCTGGACCCCGGACCCAACGTCACCGGACCTGGGGCCGCCCCCACAGGGTGTTCCATGCCTAGGCCGGGGACCGCCGCGACAGATGCCCTTGGTTCAGATCAGCCTGGCGCCAGCATAGGAGAGGAACGCCCGGAGCCCCGGGACGGCCGCCCGGGTGTGGGCCGGTCAGGGAAGGGACCCCGGCGGGCCGAACGGCACCGGGCCCATCCCCGGCCCCGACCCCGATCCCGGGTCCGGACCGAAGTGATGGTCCTGATCAACGCCGACACCCTTGCCGGACTCAACGAGGACCCAGCAGAACTGAATGGCTACGGACCCATCAGCCCGGAGACCGGACGCCGCATGATCCTCGAAGCCCTGCACTGGACTCCGCTCAGCCAAGATCCTGCCACCGGGGAGATCCTCGGGGTTGGACACCGTCGCCGCATCCCCGCCGGGCTCAAGCGCTGGCTCCAGGCCCGGGACGGAACCTGCCGGTTCCCCGGCTGCTCGGTCAACGTTGTCCATGCGGAGATCGATCACACCACCCCGTTCGCCCACCACGGGCCCACCGACCACGCGAATCTGGAACACCTCTGCCCCAAACACCACCGCTTCAAAACCCTCGGCCACTGGAAAGCACGCCAACCCGAACCAGGCACTATCGAATGGCACTCACCCACCGGCCGGACCTACACCACCGACCCCGCCCTCAGCTATATGCCGAGCTACCCGCCGCACTCCCCGACTGCCGCTCCCCCGGACGACGATCCACCACCGTTCTAGGCGCTGCAGGGCAAGGGACGGTGGTCAGCCACACAACACACCACCCGTGAGCGGATAGGAACGTGATGGAAACGGTGCGTAATCGGAGGGCGGGCCGGCTAGTTGCGCCAGCCCCGGCCCAACACCAGTGCCGGCCCGGCGCCTGACTCAGGCAGCCGGCAGGTGGATGCTGGTCACCGGCTGCGAGGGATCGGGCGTGAAATCGATGCCGGAGGGCTCGCCGCCGGCCATCACCACCTGGGCGCCGAGTGCGGCCACCATCGCCCCGTTGTCAGTGCACAGATTGATCGGCGGGACGCGCAGAGTAATCCCGGCCGAGGCGCAGCGTTCAGCGGTGAGTTCCCGCAGCCGGGAGTTGGCTGCCACTCCCCCGCCGAGCAGCAGGTTGGTGATGCCGTGTTCGGTGCAGGCCAGCACGGCCTTGGACGTGATGACATCCACCACGGCTTCCTGGAAGGACGCGGCGATGTCCGCGACCGGCGGTTCCTGCCCGGCGGCCTCGTACTGCTCCACGCAGCGGGCGACGGCGGTCTTCAGCCCGGAGAAGGACCAGTCGTAGCGGTGCGGCCCCGGGGCTTCGGGCGTACCCATGTACTTGGGCTGCGTTAGGCCGCGGGGGAAGCGGATGGCCTTCGGATTTCCGTCCCGCGCCAGCTTGTCGATCGCCGGTCCACCGGGATATCCCAGTCCGAGGATCCGGGCCACCTTGTCATAGGCTTCGCCGGCGGCGTCGTCGATGGTCGATCCCAGGAGCTCGACGTCGGAGGTCAACGCGCCAACCCGCAGGATTTCGGTGTGCCCGCCGGAGACCAGCAGCGCTCCGAGGTTCTCCGGGAGTTCACCGCCGTCGAGCACGCCCACTCCCACATGCGCCACCAGATGGTTGATCGCGTACAGCGGCTTGCCCGTGGCGACTGCCAGGGCCTTCGCGGCGCAGACCCCCACCATTAGGGCCCCGGCCAGCCCGGGCCCGGAGGTCACCGCGATGGCGTCAACGTCGTCGAGCGTTACGCCTGCCTCTTCCAGCGCCTGCCGCAGCGTCGGCACAAAGGCATCCAGGTGGGCGCGGGAAGCGATCTCCGGGATGACCCCGCCAAACCGGACGTGCTCTTCCATGGAGGAAGAAACGGCATTAGTCAGCAGCGTCTGCCCGCGGACAATGCCGACGCCGGTTTCGTCGCAGGATGATTCGATGCCGAGCACCAGGGGTTCGGTGCGGTTCATTTACGCTTCCTTCTGAGTGTGGTCGGTGCGCTGCGGACGGCCCTGCCAGGCTGCCAGCTCCAGCCGCATGATCAGGGCATCGGCGCCGTCGCGGTAATAGCGGGGCCGGACGTGGATCTGCTCAAAACCGAACCAGCGGTAGAGGCGCTGCGCCCGGGGATTATCCGCCCGCACTTCGAGCAGGACGTCGTCGGCGCCGCGGTCCTTGGCCTCGTCAATCAGCATGGCGAGCAGCCGCGAACCGATCCCTGCGCCTTCATGGCCCGCGGCGACGGCGATGGTCTGGACGTCCGCAATGGGCAGCACACACATGAGCCCGGCATAGCCGATCACGGCGTCCAGCGGGTCAACCGCCACGAAGTAGGAGCGGGTGTCCGTCTGCCCGAGCTCGTCGTAGAACATCTGCGTGGGCCACGCGTCTACAGGGAACATGGCCTTTTCCAGCGCGTCCACGCCGGGGATATCGGCCTCGGTCATGGGCCGGATGCTGACGGCAGTACTTCGAATCGGAACGCTCACAGCGCACGCTTCCGGGGGCCTGGGACCTTCGCATCGGATTCCCGCAGATACAGCGGTGAACTGTCCAGCAGCGGCAGGCCGCGAACCAGGCGCACGACGGCGGTGCGGCCCAGCGCTTCGGCCGTGGGCTGCGCGGCGGCGAAGTCCTGCACTCCGTGGAGAATGTCCGGGTAAAGGCCGGCACCCGCGCCGTACGCGGGCAGGTCCGGGACCTCGGCGGGTGAGGTGACGTGCGGTCCGTCGAGCAGCTCGGGGGTTCCGCCGGTGCTGCGGTAATGCGCCCAGTAGACCTCCTTGCGCCGCGCATCCGTCGCGACAACGAACTCGTCCACCCCGGCCCGCCAGGCGTCCAGGGCGGCATCGATCGCGATGGCCTCCAGGCTCATCACCCCGTGCAGCGGTTTGTTCCAGGCGAACGCGAGGGTCCGTGCGGTGGCGATGCCCGAGCGCAGTCCGGTGAACGGGCCGGGGCCAACGCCGACAACCAGGGCGTCGACCTGGGCGCCGGTCACGCCGGCGTCGTGCAGCAGGTTTTGGATGCCAGGGGCCAGGACTTCCGCGTGGGAGCGGGTGTCTTCGGTGGCGAAGGCCGCGAGGGTTTCTCCCTCACCGGTGAGCAGGGCCGCGCTGGCTATGGCGGAGGTGTCGATGGC
>NZ_DALZXY010000032.1:0-33381 GCF_031988865.1 Arthrobacter sp. | reverse complement strand
TTCTGGTCATCGGGCATGGGGCCGAACGTCTTCATCCAGACCGCGTTGCGGGCCGTACGGTCTGGGTCGGCCTGGAAGTACACAGGCTGGTCAACGTGGCGGATGTCCATGGGACGGTAATAGGACCATGCCTTGGCCACCGGATGATCGAACGAGGCAAGCAGATCCGCGGTCGTTGGCAGGGATTCGGGATCGGGGACGCCCTCCGGCATGGGTTCCTGGTGATTCAATCCCTCGTCGGGGACCTGGAAGGACGCAATCAGGGACAGGATGGGTACGCCGTTCTGATAGGCGTGCGTGCGCCGGGCCGAAAATGACCGGCCGTCGCGGAGCCGCTCGACTCCGAAGGTAATGGGGACTTCGGTGTCACCGGGACGGAGGAAGTAGCCGTGCATGGAGTGCATCAACCGGTCGGAGGGAACGGTCCGGGCGGCGGCCACCAGCGATTGTCCCAGGACCTGTCCGCCGAAGACGCGTTTGCGCGGCTCATGCTGGGAACCGCCAACGAAGATGTCTTCATCGGTTTTTGCCCCGCCCGCGTTACTCAGATCCAATAGTTCGATCAGCGCGGCTGTCGGATCAAAGTCGTCGGCTGGTGCCATGGGTACGTACTCTCCTAGCAAAGGCAGTTTCATCAGGCGGTATTCGTGCCGGTCCCCTCAGATGGGACCATCTCTGAGATTAGACGTACCAGCGGGCCAGGCCAACATTTGTGCCGGCGGTAACGCAGCGCTCCCGTTGGCCAGGGCGCACAGGAACGCACCGCACGAGCAGCCGGGAGCATGGCTTTCGTGCTTGCCTGAACGTTCCTGAGAGGATGGTGGACATGGCTATCCACCGCTTTCCCATCCAGCTGCGCTTTGGCGACGAGGACTCCAACGGTCACGTCAACAATGTCCGGTACGTCCAGTTCCTTGAGGAGGCCCGGGTCCGGTTGTCGCTTCTTCCGCTGCCGGGCGCGGAGGCCGACGGCAGGGCGGAGACCTTTCGTTCGATAACGGCACAGTCCGGGTCTACCCTGGTGGCACGGCAGGTGATCGAATACCGCACGCCGTTGACCTACCGGCAGGAACCGGTCTGGATTGAGATCTGGGTCAGCAGGATCGGCGGATCGAGCCTGGCCTACGGCTTCCGGCTTACCGATGCGGACGCTGAAACGGTCTTCGCCGTTGCCGAGGCGGACATGGTGATGGTCGGGCGGGAGACAGGACGCCCCCTGACGCTCTCAGCGCGGCAGCGGGACATCCTCCAGGGCTGGCAGGCCGGACCGGTACCCTTCCGGCGTGCCGCTGAGGAAGCGGTGAACTGATGCAGGCGCAGAACCTCGTACTGGGCGACCCGCAGGTCCGGGCGGACCTGAAGAACTTTGTCTCCCGGGCCCGCAGTGCCGACGACGGCGCGATCCGGCTGCAGGCGGTAGGCACCACGCTGGCGGCGTATGTCTGCGTCCTGCGTCCCAGGATCCTGGGCGAGGGCATGCCCACGATCCTTGGCATGCGGGCCATGCCCCTGGCTGAACCGGCGGAACTGGACACGACGGTATCCCTGGCTTCGGTGGCAGACCGGCTGGCCCGTATGGAAGACGCTGACACGCAGCTGCCCGTACCGCCCATGACGGTCTCGGAGAGCTGGGCTGGCATCGGTGCGCCGCGCAGCGGATGGCAGCGGGAAGCGGACGTGCCCGTGGCAGAGCTGGAGCAGGCTGCGCACCGGGGGATACGGGAGGTGGCGGCCAGGATGCCCGATGACCCCGGAGCCGCCGTCGTCAGCAGCGTCCGGGTGCCGGTCTGGAGCGAAACGATTCCCGGTCTGGGAGCGCCCTTGCCGGCCGGTGCGGCCTTCGCAGCCCTGACGCTGGGCTTTCTTGCCGATCCGGCCGAAGGCGGAACGGCTTCGCTGTTCAGTAACGGCCGATGGCTGCGGCTCTCCACGGACCGCGGGCACATCCTGGTGCGTCCGCCGTCGGTCCTGTTCTAAGCCCTCGGAGGGAGCCTAGGCGGAATTCACCATCGAGTGCGCGGCCCGGTCCAGATAGTCCCAGAGCGTGGCCTCGTGCAGGGGAGCAAGCCCCAAGGCGTCGACGGCGGTGCGCATGTGCTTCAGCCAGGCGTCCCGTGCTGCAGGGGTGACCTGGAATGGCATGTGCCGCATCCGCAGCCGGGGATGGCCGCGCTGCTCTCCGTAGGTTTTGGGCCCGCCCCAGTACTGCTCCAGGAACATCAGGAGGCGTTCCTTCGCCGGCCCGAGATCTTCCTCAGGGTACATTGGCCGCATCAGCGGGTCTCCGGCTACCCCGTCGTAAAACACATCCACCAGCTTTACGAAGGTGTTATGACCGCCGACGGCGTCATAGAAGTTGTACTCCGGCTGGGAAAACCCGGTGCCTGGGTTGGCCGCCGTGAGGGGCAGGGTGGCCGGTTGCTGAGGCTGTTCGGTCATTTCGTTCCTTCTTCCCGGGCCGTTTCGGCCGTTTCAGCGGGGCCTGCGTCGGCAGGGTCCGCTTCCAAGAATCGTCCCTGCGAACGGTTGCCTACCTGGGCGAACTCGCCGTTGCGGATGTACCAGATCACTCCACGCTCGTCCACGAGCCGGGTGATGCGGATACCCACAGACTGGACGGTTCCGGTGGTGCCGCCCACTTCGATGACGTCCCCGATCCCGTACTGGTCTTCGATGGTGATGAAGAGCCCGGCCAGCGCGTCGCGGATGAGTTCACGCGCCCCGAAGCCGAGGGCGATGCCGACGATTCCCACGCTGGCCAGCAGCGGTGCGATGTCGATACCGACGGCCCCGAGAACCATGATGACGACGATGGTCCAGATTGCCACGCTGACGGAACTGCGCAGCATGGCACCGATGGTGTCCGCACGCTGGGCCCGCCGCTTGCTATCAAGATTCCGCATCACGGGCTGGGCCCAGCGGAGCCTGCCCTCCCGGAACAGCGCCGATCCTTTCTGTGCCCGGGCAACGACCTTGGAAATCAGGTAGCGGGCGACCAGCCAGATGACGAGGCCGACCAGCACGATAATCCCGGCTTCGAGGAGTCCGGAGAAATCAAACTCGGTCATTTCGATGGTCGCAGTATCTGTAGTGGCCGGAAAATGCACAGGTGCGGAACGTCCTTCTGGATCGGGGAGGTGTAGTTTCCAGATTACCTGTTGCCGGCTAGGGCAGGATTGAGCCCTCGTGCCGGACGGGGAAATTCACGCTGCGGGCGATGAAACACACCCGGTGCGCTTCATCGTGCAGGGAATTCGCCAGCGCAGGGTCTCCGGAGCCAATCCGGATCCGCGGGCGCAGCAATACGGACGTGAACTCACCGCTGCCGTCGCGGTTCAGCCGCAGGGTCCCCTCGGCGTCGTCCGCATAGGAGACCACACTGATCCCGTTCTTCACCGCCACGTGCAGGTAGGAGAGCATGTGGCACTGGGAGAGCGCCGACAGCAGAAGCTGCTCCGGGTTCCACCGGTCTTTGTCGCCGTGGAACGTGGGATCCGCGGTTCCGGCCAGGTCAGGCAGCCCCGGGGCGCGGAGCACGTGATCGCGGCCGTAGCCCCGGTAAGTCTGGGTGCCTGTGCCGCGGTTGCCGGTCCATTCGAGGGAGACACCGTAGCGGTGTTCAGAGAGATTCACAGCTCCAAACTACAGCTCTAAACCAAAGGGAGGGATCCTTGCCCGGGACAGGCAAGGATCCCTCCCTCAGTACGCGGCCGGAGCCTAGTGGTCCGCGGCCTGGGCTTTTAGCGCCCGGACAACGCCATCGCGGCTTTCCAGCAGCAGCCGGCGCAGTGCCGGAGCCTCATCTCCCAGCGAGGCGAGGAAGGCATCTGTCCGGTCCACTGTGTCCTGCGTCGTCAGCCGGGACGGGTACAGCCCGACGACGATCTGCTGGGCAATCTCGTGGGTGCGGCTGGCCCAGACATCCCTGATCGAATCGAAGTAGCGGTCGGCGTACGGTTCCAGGAGGGAAGTGTCATGAACCCTGCTGAACCCGCCGATCGCTGCGCGCTGAGCGGCGTTGGGCAGGTCAGAGCGCTCGACGATGGCCTCCCATGCTGCTGCCTTCGATTCAGCTGTGGGCAGGGCCGCGCGGGCCGCTGCGGCCGCAAGCTGGCCCGTGGCAGTGGCATCGCGGTCGAGCTCAGCGGCGATGGCAGGTTCACCCATCAGCCCCCCGGCCACCAGGGCAGAGAGCAGCTCCCAACGGAGGTCGGAGTCGACTTCCAGTCCTTCCAAGGTGACCTCGCCGGAGAAGAGAGAGGCAACGGTAGCCATCTGCTCGGCGGTCTCGGCGTGGGAGGCGAAGGCCTTGACGAACTGAAGCTGCGAATCCGATCCCGGGGCTGCTTCGCGGCTGAGGTCCCACAGGCTGTCCGCGGCCGCAGCAGTCATGGCCTGCCGGTCCAGCGGAGCCACATAGAACGTGAGGGTGGTCGCCAGCTGGCGCAGCAGGACCTGTACCACCGAGGAATCCGATTCCGAGGCGATGTTTTGCAGGACCAGTTCAACGTAGTTGCGGGCCGGGATTTCCCCGTCGCGTGCGGCATCCCAGGCCGAGGCCCACACCAGGGTGCGGGGCAGGGAATCGGCGATGTCCCGGAGGCGGCGCGTGGCCAGGTGCCAGGAGGCGTCGTCGAGCCGGATTTTGGCGTACGCCAGATCGTCGTCGTTCAAGAGGATCAGGTCCGGCCGGGTCCGTCCAGCCAGTTCCGGCACCTCTGTGCGTTCGCCGTCGACGTCGAGTTCAACGCGGTGGCTGCGGCGCAGCTTGCCGTTTTCATCGGTGTCGTAGAACCCGATGGCGAGCCGGTGCGGGCGCAGCGTCGGGTACTCGGCAATAGCGGTCTGGTGGATAGCGAATGACGCGATGACGCCGTCGTCGTCCACTTCCAGCACGGGACGCAGGGTGTTCACACCCGCTGTCTCGAGCCACTTCGCCGACCACTCGGTGAGGTCGCGTCCGCTGGCAGTCTCGAGTTCGGAGAGCAGGTCCGAGAGCTCAGTGTTGCTCCAGGAATGCTTGCCGAAGTACTCGCGGACGCCCTGCATGAATTTGTCCTGGCCCACCCAAGCCACCAGCTGCTTCAGCACCGAGGCGCCCTTGGCATAGGTGATGCCGTCGAAGTTGACCTGGACATCCTCGAGGTCGCGGATTTCGGCGACGATCGGGTGCGTGGTGGGCAGCTGGTCCTGGCGGTAGGCCCAGGCCTTTTCCATCGACGCGAACGTGGTCCACGCCTGCTTGAACTCGGTGGCCTCAGCAGCGGCGAGGGCAGACATGAACTCGGCGAAGGACTCGTTGAGCC
The DNA here is from genome assembly GCF_031988865.1 of Arthrobacter sp. Lineage (NCBI taxonomy): Bacteria > Bacillati > Actinomycetota > Actinomycetes > Micrococcales > Micrococcaceae > Arthrobacter > Arthrobacter sp. The sequence continues at coordinate 28,075 of NZ_DALZXY010000032.1, read as the reverse complement.
ACAGATCGTTCCACCAGCGCATGGTCACCAGATCGCCGAACCACATGTGGGCCAGTTCGTGGAGCACCGTAATGGCGCGGCGTTCAACCGTGGCATCGGGGACACGGGAGCGGAAGACGTAGCTTTCGAGGAAGGTCACAGCCCCGGCGTTCTCCATGGCACCGGCGTTGAACTCCGGGACGAACAGCTGGTCGTACTTCTCGAAGGGGTACGGCGTGCCGAACTGGGCTTCGTAGAAGGCGAATCCCTGCCGGGTCAGTTCAAAAATGTTCTCGGCGTCGAGATATTCCATCAGGGACCGGCGGGCGAAGACACCAAGGGGGACCGTCCGCCCGTCGGAGCTGGTGAGCTCGGACCGGACCGATTGGTAAGGGCCGGCGATCAGCGCAGTGATGTAGGAGGAGATCCGCGGTGTCGGGTCAAAGGACCACGTCGCGCGCGGCTGCTCGGTGTCTGCGGCGTCGGCCGGGACCGGCTCCGGGGTGGGGGAGTTGGAGATGACGTCCCAATGCGCCGGAGCCGTGACGGTGAACCGGAAGCCGGCCTTGAGATCGGGCTGTTCAAAAACGGAGAACATCCGCCGCGAATCCGGGACCTCGAACTGCGAGTAGAGGTAGACCTCGTTGTCCACGGGGTCCACGAAGCGGTGCAGGCCTTCGCCGGTGTTCATATAGAACGCGTCGGCCTCGACCACAAGCTCGTTGGAGGCAGCCAGGTTGGGCAGCTGGATGCGCACGCCGTCCGAAACGGCAGCCGGGTCCAGCCCGACGCCGTTGAGCGTGATCCGGTGGACCTTTGCGGTGACTGCGTCAATGAAGGTGGAGGCCCCTGCCTCGGCGCTGAAGCGCACAACAGTGGTGCTCCCGAAGACCTCGTCGCCGCGGGTCAGGTCCAAATTGATGTCGTAAGACTCGACATCGATCAGTTCTGCCCGTTCACGCGCTTCAGCGCGGGTGAGATTCATACCTGGCAAGGTAGAGCCTTTCGAAGTGGAGAGTGCTGCCGCCGGGTTCTTTGGAACCGGCAGGCGTCAAGTGAATAACTGCAACATTCTCGCACTTGGGCCCGTTCTGCCAAGTAGGAGCGGGGGGAAGAACAGTTCCGGACGGATGTGAAACTCGCCAGTAGCTCAGTTAGCGCCAAATAATGGTCGTCCCAACAGCAGCCGACCAATCGATGCGGCCACCCTGAAATTGTTGGGAAGCGGTGCCTGGGCCTGTGGATTTCTCCGCCGCGAGCGGAAACCCGAGGCGTCCCTCGGCGGCCCCTGCTGCTAGGTAAGTGCTACGCACTGCCCCGTGAACAGGAAGGGCTCCTGACGTTGGAGACCACAGGACAGACCCGCCCTGGAAGTCTTGAATAACGCCTCCGGCCTGTCTGCGTTCATTCGTCGTTGGATAACCGAGATATCCACGTTCTCCCTTCAGTCCGTCGTAGAGTGTTCCCACTGCACCCCCAACAAATCGAGCCCCGGTATTTGCTGACCAATACATCGAGCCGTGCTGAAAAGCCTGTTTGACTCCTTGTCCGGGCAGAGAGACTTCATCGCCCGTAGGGAACCCAAAGGGTCCTGATGGGCCGCCCGCTGCGGAATACGCTCCATCGATCGCTCCGAAAAGGAGCCACGCGCCGGAGGAACCAGACGAGGCTATTCGGCCCTTCTCAAACGCTTGGATACTTCCTCGGCCGACTGTAACGGGGTTTCCTGTGGGGTATCCCAGTCCTCCCTTTTCGGCATTTATGTTGCGGTAGCTATCGAGTAGAGGACCCCGTATAACTGCGTAGCTTCCGATACCAGGGGACCAGTACAGGATGCCGTTTTCGAAGGCTTGGGTTGCGCCGCCTCGAGCAGAAGAAGTTTCGTTTCCAGTTGGGTATCCCAGCGGTCCTGCAGGTCCGCCCGATCGTGCGTATCCGGCTTCCATCCCGGCGTATACAAATCGGGCTCCGGACGCATTAGTCCAAGAGACGCGTCCTCCCTGGAATACCTGAGTCTGTTTTCCGCTTTCGTTGATGGTGCCACTAAGCGGATACCCCAAGAAACCGGCGGCAGCGCCAGCCCTGTTGTACGCGTCACGGACGCCGCCGTTTAGCACGGGAACAGCCCCTGTCGGGGCCGACCAGTACAGGGCCCCATTCTGAAACGGCTGGACTGCACCGGATTGGCTGGCCAGGCTGGTTTCCAAGCCGGTTGGGAATCCCAGTGGACCCGTAGCACCTCCGTGTCTCACAAAGGCCGTTGCCATTCCCCGATAAAGGTGAAGTGGTCCCGTGCTTGGCGACCATGTGACGGTTCCACCTTCGAACGTCTGGAATGCTCCGCCGCCGCCGTGAGTCTCATTTGAGGTTGGGAAACCCAGAAAACCTGCTTCATAGCCCTGAGTACCGTAATAGGTCTGAATTGCTCCCCCCACTATGTGGGCCCCTGTTGTGGGAGTCCAATAGATGGCTCCTCGCTGGAAAGATTGCACGACGCCGCCTCGGTTGCCAAGAGGCCACTCGTTTCCGGTCGGAAATCCCAATGACCCGGCTGGGCCGCCCTTAGCCATGTAGGCATTACCGATGGCTCCGAGCACGTAACTTGAGCCTGTAGAGGGCGACCAGATTATTTTTCCGTACTGGTAGTCCTGAATCGCGCCCCCCGCCGACCCATACTCGTTGGCGATGGGATAGCCGAGAAATCCCTCCTGGAATCCAAGGGTTCCATAAAATGCCCGGATGGCTCCCATCGAGATTCGTGCCCCCGTCGCTGGAGACCAGAGTATGACTCCGTTCTGGAAATTCTGATAGGCGCCGCCGTCTCGTATGCCTCCTGTCACTTGGGACGTGGCTGCCCCGAGCTCAGGATGCGCTGCTCGCATTTCCGAGATAGGTGCGATCGCACGTGCGACAGCCCCTCCGGTGATGGTAATCGAGGCAGACTCGGCATTGATCGAGTTGATCCTGACGGTTGTGCCTGTGTGGGCCGTGAATGTTTGACCTGCCTGCCACGTACTGTTGGCATTCGTGTACCCAGCAAAGTCCCTAGTATTCGGCGCTACCACAAGGGAATTTAGCGCCCAGTTGTTAGCCAAATCGGCTTTTAGTATTTTCACTCCGCGGTTGCCGCCGACTGACGTGGCTGTGTCGTAGCCAACGGGAAGCCTTAGCTCAAGATAGTAGGTTTCGCCCGAGGTGTCCCTGAATTTCACGGCACGGTTCGCTGCTGACCCAGCCCAAGCCCGCAGGGTGTAGGTGGCTGATTGTCCGGCTGTTCCGGCGTTAAAAATTTCATCGCCTCGTCCGAAGGCTCTTGAATCCCAAAAAAAGGAGTTAATGACCGGAAGGTTGTATTGGGCGTATCCCATCAGGTCCGAGGTATCGCCGTATTCACGCGAGGTGCACTGGCCATCGGCCCACCTCCCGTTGGCTCCAATCCAAATGTCGGAGCGTCCGTTGTTGCACTTGAGGCTATTGGCATGAAGAAGTCCAAGCACATGGCCAAGTTCGTGCGTCACCACGTTTTTCGAGAAAGCGGACGGCCGTGGCATCAAGACACTGCCGCCAACGCCGCCGGTCGTCCATCCGCCGCCGAGTATGCCGCCATATCCGCCGCTTTTCAGGTCTGCAGCTGGGACATAGACCACTAGTGCCTTGTAGGCACTGTCCCGCCATCCGAGGTCCTTCTTTATCTGGTTCATCATGGCTGCATAGTCCATGCCAGAGTTAGCGCTGGTGTGAAAGGGGAAAGCCGATGCAATCGACATTCCGAGTCGGCCGTTGGAGGAAGACCGCCAGTAGCTGTCGGCGGCCAAGATGGAGTGCCACGCTGCGTCTTGGTCGACACCGCTGCGGTTGTCAGTCAAGGTCGCATATACCAGCGTGACCTTAATAGTTCCGCTAGCGGCTGCCGCTCCGCTCCTGGCGGCACCTCCAGTCGGGGAGTTGAATGCCTCCGCCGTACCCTGGTCATGCATAGCCGAAATGTCGGTCTCAACGGCGGACCGGACGGTTCCGTCGGGCTCGGTCACCAGGGGAGTATTGGGACCGGGAACTGGGAAGCCTCCACCGATGACAGGGTCGAATCCCTCGTCCTCTGTGTCGGGACTGTCGGCGTCCCCCGGCTCTGGGGCGGGATCGTCCCGAGGCTCTTCACCTGTCGATGCGGAAACTCCAGGTCTCATTTCATCCTGGGGGGCCGTCAATGCGGGAATCGTGCTGTCCCCACCAGCGACGGGGGCAGCGCTTTCCGTGGGGACGGTCTCACCGGGCACCGGCCCCTCAACCGCAGCGGCCGGAGGTACCACCCCGCCGAAAACGAGGGCAACCACCAAGGTTGCAAGAAGGGTGAGTTTTCCGGTTTTCATGGCGGTCCTTGCATAGCGTGTTAAATCCGGGTCCGTGGCTGGGACGTAGTTTCGCCGGGAACCCTCCAATGCCGGACCTGCCGACGGGCGAGGCCCGTTCCCGGCGAAACTACCTGCACCCTCTGCTATCGGCAGTCATTGAGGAAGCGTTACCGATTTGGGTGCTGCAGCGGCAAAATAGTTACGCTTGACCTGGCAGTGCCTCCACAAACATTCCAATGAACGGAAATCCATGCGCGTCCACATCGCCACCGACCATGCCGGCCTTGAGCTGTCGGCCCACCTGCAGGAGCACCTCGCCGCAAAGGGCTACGACGTCGTAGACCACGGGCCCCAGGAATACGACGCCGAAGATGATTACCCGGCCTTCTGCATCAATGCGGCCACCGCCGTCGTCGTGGATCAGGAATCGGGGATCTGCGCTTTGGGGATCGTGCTGGGCGGTTCGGGCAACGGCGAACAGATTGCCGCCAACAAGGTGCGCGGTGTCCGCGCCGCACTGGCCTGGAACCTGGACACGGCACGCCTGGCACGCCAGCACAATGACGCCAACGTCGTAGCGGTAGGCGGACGCCAGCATTCTCTCGCCGAGGCAACGGGCATCATTGACGCCTTCCTGGAAGAACCCTTCAGCGACGCCGAGCGCCACATCCGCCGCATTGGCCAGATTGCCGAGTACGAGGTCACCGGCAGCATCGCCGCCAACTAATGCCCGAAGGCCACTCGATCCACCGCCTTGCCCGGCAATTCACTTCGGTGTTTGCCGGGCAGCAGCTCTCTGTTTCCAGCCCCCAGGGCAGGTTCGCCGCCGGCGCAGCGCGGCTGGACGGACAGGCCTTGATTGCGGCTGAGGCCCACGGGAAGCAGCTATTCCTGGAATTCGACAACGAACTTTTCCTGCGAATCCACCTCGGGCTCTATGGAGCCTTCGACTTCGGAGGAGACGAGACGTTCCGCAGGTCTTCCAGCATTGGCGCCCCGCGCCGGGTGGGGGAGCGGGAGATAGCCGACGACGGCGGGGAGCCCGCGTACGCGGGTCCGCCGCCGCCCAAGGGTGCGGTTCGCGTCCGCCTCACCTCGGACCACGGTTGGGCGGACCTCCGCGGACCGACAGCCTGTGAAGTTCTTACGCCCGAGGAACAGCGTAGGGTCCTGGAAAAGCTGGGACCGGATCCGCTGCAGCCGCGGGCCGACCCGCGGGAATTCGTCCGGCGTCTCTCCGCGCGGAGAACTCCTATCGGCCTGCTGCTTATGAATCAGGAAGTCCTCGCCGGCGTTGGTAACGTCTACCGCGCCGAAGTACTTTTCCGCCGGCTGATCTCACCATGGCGGCTGGCGCGGAGCATCACCCAAGAAGAGGCACTGGGGTTGTGGAACGATATTGCGGGTGTGATGGCCGACGGCGTGGCCGCAGGACGGATTATTACGACGCTTCCGGAACACCGCGTTGATGCGTCGATACCCGTCCCCGTGAGCGAGGCACACTATGTGTACAAGCGGCAGGGACTCCCGTGCCGGCGGTGCGGCACGGAAGTGGCCATGACCGAGATGGCTGCGCGGAAACTCTACTGGTGCCCGTCCTGCCAGCAGACGTAGGCTGGGACGGCAAAGAAAAAGGCCCCTGGTGCACCCTTCGAGCTGTACTCGAACCGGTGGACCGGGACCTCTTTTGGTGTTTCTTTGGTGGAGGGGATGACGGGAATCGAACCCGCGTAATCAGTTTGGAAGACTGAGGCTCTACCATTGAGCTACATCCCCGGCGCCGTAAGGCAGAATTTACCTTAGCACGGCTTTTCGGCGGATGAATAATCGGTGGCTTCCCTAACGAAGGCAAGGGTTCTGCATCCCCGAATTGTGCATCGGACTTGTAATGCCGGTAGGCTGTCAGGTGCACTGACGGGGTGTAGCTCAGCTTGGAAGAGCGCCTGCTTTGGGAGCAGGAAGTCGCAGGTTCAAATCCTGTCACCCCGACTCTGTATAACGACGGTGCAGACCAATCCCAGACCCCTCAGGAGAACTAACGCTGTGAAGAGCGCTGTAGAAAACCTCACACCCACGCGGGTAAAGCTCAACGTTGAAGTTCCGCTTGAGGAACTGAAGCCGAGCATCGAAGAGGCCTACAAGACCATCGCCACCCAGGTGCAGGTTCCGGGCTTCCGCAAGGGCAAGGTCCCCAACAAGCTCATCGACCAGCGCGTTGGCCGCGGCTACGTCCTCGAAACCGCCATCAACGATGGGCTGAACGGCTTCTACCAGGCAGCGGTCCAGGAAACGGGCATCCGCCCGCTCAGCCGCCCCGAGGTTGAAATCAGCGAAGTTCCCGATCCCACTTCCGATGAAGGGCAGCTGGTCTTCAACGTCGAGCTGGATATCCGCCCCGAGATCGAGCTCCCGGATTACTCCGGCATTGAGGTCACCGTTGAGCCCGCCGAAGCCGGCGATGCCGACATCGAGAAGGCATTGGATGAACTGCGCGGCCGCTTCGGCACGCTGAAGTCCGTTGACCGCCCCGCTGCCAACGACGACTTCCTGACCATGGACCTGGTTGCCAAGGTCGACGGCGAAGAGGTCGATTCGGCCGCTGACCTGTCCTACCAGGTTGGTGCAGGCACCATGCTCGAAGGCATGGACGAAGCAGTAACCGGTCTGTCCGTGGACGAATCCGCAACGTTCAACACCAAGCTGGCCGGCGGCGAGCACGCAGGCGCCGACGCTGAAGTCACCGTCACCGTCAAGGCTGTCAAGGTGCGCGAGCTGCCCGAGGCCAACGATGATTTCGCCCAGCTGGCCAGCGAGTTCGACACCATCGCCGAACTCCGCGAAGACCTGTCCAAGCGCGCCGCCGAATCCAAGGTCATGGAGCAGGGCGTCGAAGCCCGCGACAAGGTCCTGGACAAGCTGCTGGAAATGGTCGAGGTTCCGGTTCCGGAATCCGTTGTCGAAGAGCAGCTTGAGCAGCACTTCAACTCCGAGTCTGCCCACACGGCCGGCGAAGACCACGACACGGAAGAACACCGCGCCGAAATCCGCACCAACACCGAGCAGGCCTTCAAGAACGAAATCATCCTGGACGCCGTGGCGGACAAGGAAGAGGTCGGGGTCAACCAGAATGAGCTCATCGACTACATCGTCTCGATGGCCAGCCAGTACGGCATGGACCCGAACCAGTTCGCCCAGCTGATTGACCAGGGTGGCCAGGTCCCGATGATGGTGGGCGAAGTCCGCCGCCGCAAGGCCCTCGCCAAGGTCCTGGAGCTTGCCAAGGTCACCGACACCACCGGTGCCGCGGTCGACCTGTCCGCATTCGTTCGCCCCGAAGGCGAAGATGCAGCAGACGTTGCTGAATCCGCAGACGAGGCCACCGAAGAGACCTCCGAGGACAAGGCCTAGCTTTTTCCTGCCCGGCTTGTCCGGGCACTAAGCGCCGCAGCCATTCGGTTGCGGCGCTTTCTCTTTAACCGTCAGGCTGCTTTAAACCGCAGGCCGGAGCCGTGCCGCCGCAGCCCTCCGCCCGCGCAGCCCACCGTGCGCCGTCAGCGAACAGCGCGCGTAACGGGAGCAAAAGACGGGCCGGAGAGGTTAGTGTCCAAGGAGAGATAAACGGCGGAGGCCGGTCCGGTGTATCCAGCGGATCCCTTACCGCCAGAGCGAGAGGTCACTCAGTATGGCAAATGCACCCAGCACACCCACTATGGCTACTGTGGACCCGGCCAGCCGGGATGATTACATCTACAACCGGCTGCTGAAGGAACGGATCATTTGGCTCGGCTCGGAAGTCCGGGACGACAACGCCAATGCCATCTGCTCCCAGCTCCTGCTCCTCTCCGCGGAAGACCCGGACAAGGACATCTTCCTCTACATCAACTCTCCCGGCGGCTCCGTGACCGCTGGCATGGCCATCTACGACACCATGCAGTTCATTCCGAACGATGTCGTGACCGTGGCCACCGGACTGGCGGCTTCCATGGGACAGTTCCTGCTCTCCTCCGGGACCAAGGGCAAGCGCTACGCCACCCCGCACGCCCGTATCCTGATGCACCAGCCCTCCGGCGGCATCGGCGGCACAGCCTCCGACATCCGTATCCAGGCCGAGCTGATCCTGCACATGAAGCAGGTTATGGCCGAGCTCACCGCCGAGCAGACCGGCCAGAGCGTGGAGACGATCCTGAAGGACAACGACCGCGACAAGTGGTTCACCGCAGAAGAAGGCCTCGCCTACGGCTTCTTCGACAAGATCTCTGCCCACGCCGGCGGCGTTACCGGCGGCGGCGGAACCAACCAGGACTAGGCCAGCGGGCAGGGACGACCTGCCATAACCGGCCAGCGCATCACAGACTTCAGGAGTAAAGCAATGAACCACAATTTCGGAACACCGGGCAGCGCGGCGCCGCAGATGCCGACCAGCCGCTACGTCCTGCCGCAGTTCGAAGAGCGCACGCCGTACGGCTTCAAGCGCCAGGACCCTTACACCAAGCTGTTCGAGGACCGCATCATCTTCCTGGGCGTCCAGGTTGACGACGCCTCGGCTGATGACGTTATGGCCCAGCTCCTGGTCCTGGAATCCACGGATCCGGACCGCGACATCACGCTGTACATCAACTCTCCCGGCGGATCGTTCACGGCCATGACGGCCATCTACGACACCATGCAGTACATTCGTCCGGAAATCCAGACCGTCTGCCTGGGACAGGCAGCCAGCGCTGCCGCCGTCCTGCTCGCCGCAGGTACCCCCGGCAAGCGCCTGGCCCTGCCGAACGCCCGTGTGCTCATCCACCAGCCTGCGCTTGGCGGCGGAGAGCGCGGGCAGGCCTCTGACCTGGAGATCCAGGCTGCCGAGGTCATGCGTATGCGCACCTGGCTGGAAGACACCCTGGCACTGCACTCGAACAAGACGTCGGAGGAAGTCAACCGGGATATCGAGCGCGACAAGATCCTGACCGCTCAGTCCGCCCTGGAATACGGCCTGATCGACCAGGTCCTGGACTCCCGCAAGATCAAGACACCCGCAATCAACAAGGGCTAGCAGTACCGGCCCATCCGCCGGCTTGCCGGCGGGAGCGCCCGGAACCGACCGTGCGAAAGGAGCCCGTGGAGCGGAAAAATCCGCACCACGGGCTTCTTGGTTGCTGATTACCTCTTCCAAGTGTCCTAGAGTGGAACATGGTTGACTGTCACGCTTTTCCTTCGATCACGCTTTTCCTTCGATAAGGCAACCGCTGACGAAGGACCATCTAAAGGGGACTGAATTATGGCTCGCATTGGTGAGAGCGCGGATCTGCTTAAGTGCTCTTTCTGCGGAAAGAGCCAGAAACAGGTACGCAAGCTCATTGCCGGTCCCGGGGTCTACATCTGCGATGAGTGCATCGAGCTCTGCAACGAGATCATCGAGGAAGAACTCTCCGAGGTAGCCGAGGGCGATTCCTTCGTCCTGCCCAAGCCGCGGGAAATCTTCGATTCACTGCAGGAATACGTCATTGGCCAGGAACCGGCCAAGCGTTCCCTCGCCGTCGCCGTCTACAACCACTACAAGCGCATCCAGTCCGGCCATGCGTCCCGTACGCCCGGCAGCCTCACGGACACGGTGGGCGCCGAAGACGTCGAGATCGGCAAGTCGAACATCCTGCTGATCGGCCCAACCGGCTGCGGCAAGACGTACCTTGCCCAGACCCTGGCCCGCCGCCTTAACGTGCCGTTCGCCGTCGCCGATGCCACCGCGCTGACCGAAGCAGGCTATGTCGGTGAGGACGTCGAGAACATCCTGCTCAAGCTCATCCAGGCCGCCGACTATGACGTCAAGAAGGCCGAGCAGGGCATCATCTACATCGATGAGATCGACAAGATCTCACGTAAGAGCGAGAACCCCTCGATCACCCGGGATGTCTCCGGCGAGGGCGTGCAGCAGGCGCTGCTGAAAATCCTGGAAGGGACCGTGGCCTCGGTTCCCCCGCAGGGCGGCCGCAAGCACCCGCACCAGGAATTCATCCAGATCGATACCACCAACGTGCTCTTCATCGTTGCCGGCGCCTTTGCGGGCTTGGAAGAGATCATCGGCTCGCGTTCCGGGCGGAAGGGCATTGGTTTCGGTGCACCGCTGAACGAGAACAGCAAGGGCACGGATTCCTACGCCGAGGTTATGCCGGAGGACCTGCTGAAGTTTGGGCTCATCCCCGAATTCATTGGACGCCTGCCCGTCATTACCACCGTCTCCAATCTGGACCGCGGCGCGCTGATCCAAATCCTCACGGAGCCCAAGAACGCGCTGGTCAAGCAGTACCAGAAGATGTTCCAGCTGGACGGCGTGGAGCTGGTCCTGGAAACCGGCGCGCTGGAGGCCATCGCAGACCAGGCACTCGAACGCGGCACAGGTGCGCGTGGCCTGCGTGCCATCCTTGAAGAAGTTCTCCTGCCGGTGATGTTCGATCTGCCGAGCCGCGAGGACGTGGCCCGCGTGGTGATTGGCCGTGAAGCGGTCACCGAGAAGGCCGAACCGACCCTGATCTCGCACGACGTGATCACCAAGCGGCGGAACAAGTCCGCCTGACTCTGTCTAGACGACCAACCGCGCCAAGGAGTAACCCTGTGCCTGAAACCACCGCAACAGCCGATTTCTGGTTCGACCCGGCCTGCCCATTCGCCTGGGTCACCTCCCGTTGGATGGGCGAGGTTGAGAAGGTCCGCGATGTACAGACCAGCTGGCATGTAATGAGCCTGGCCGTCCTCAATGAGGGACGCGAACTGCCGGAGGACTACCGGGAGATGATGGACAAAGCGTGGGGCCCGGTCCGGGTGATCACTGCTGCCTCCGAACTCCACGGGCGCGAATACATCAAGAAGCTCTACGATGCGATGGGCACCAGGATCCACGAGCGGGGCATCAAGGACTACGGCCAGGTGATCGCCGAATCGCTCGCCGAGGTGGACCTCCCAGCTTCCCTCGCCGACTTCGCTGCGGTGGACAAATACGACACCGAGCTTCGTGCCTCGCACCAGGAAGCGATCGACAAGGTGGGCGACGAGGTCGGGACCCCGGTGGTGGCCTTCAACGGAACAGCGTTCTTCGGCCCGGTGCTCACCCGTATTCCGCGCGGTGAAGAAGCCGGCAAGATGTTCGACGGCGCCGTCCTCCTGGCCTCGAACCCCGCGTTCTTCGAAATCAAGCGCAGCCGCACCGAGTACCCCACGTTCGACTAGTCCCATGCAGGGAAACTAGTCCCTGGCAGGAAACAGAAGAGGGGAACCGGTAACCGGTTCCCCTCTTCCGTTGTATTACGCCGGCCCCGCGGGAGAACCGCGCACCACCGCCCTCCGCTGGGAGGGCATGCGCTGACAGCCCTCCCAGCGCAGTGCCTGCGTCCCAGCAGGCGGCAGGTTATCCGGCGAGGGCAGCCAGCGCCGAGTAGGAGGACTGCGCACCCGGAAGCGTGGCAGCAAGCGCACCGGCCTGGGCGGCAAAAACCGCAGCGGCAGGCAGCGCGTCGCCGGCCGCGAGCCGGGCAGCGGTGGCCGCCGTGAACGCATCGCCGCAGCCAGTGGTGTCCACCGCGCTCACCCGGGTTGGAGCCACCTGCACAATGCGCTCCTCACCGGACGCCGTGCCGTCCAGCACGACGGCGCCGTCCCCGCCCAGCGTGATGACGGCCCGGTCGACGCCCATGCCGGCGAAGGCATCGATGACGGTCTCCCAGTTTCCGGCAGGGTCGGATACGCCGCTGACCTGGGCGGCCTCGTGCGCGTTGACCAGCAGCACATCGGTGAGTGCCAGCAGTTCGGCGGGAACCTCACGGTAAGGCGAGAGGTTCAGCAGCACGGTGACACCGGCGTCGTGCCCTGCCTTTGCAGCGGCGGTCACCGTCTCCAGCGGAACCTCAAGGCTCAGGCAGAGCACGGCTGCGTCGTCAAACAGGTCAGCCGGAAGTTCGGCACGGCCGAGCGTTCCGTTGGCGCCGGGGGAAACGATGATGGTGTTCTCCCCGGCAGCATCCACCACAATCATGGCTGTGCCCGTGGCGGTCTCCGGGCGGCGCAGGACCCGCGAGGCGTCCACACCGGCGTCGGACGCCGCCTTGACCAGCAGGTCGCCGTGCCCGTCCGCGCCTACGGCTCCGAAGAGCCGTACTTCGGCACCCAGGACGGCAGCCGCGGCGGCCTGATTTGCGCTTTTGCCTCCGGGGACAATGACCAGTTCCGAGCCGCCCAGTGTTTCGCCGGGGGAGGGGAAACGGTCGGTGCGGACGGTCAGGTCAGCGTTGAGCGAGCCAACGACTACTACTTTTCCGGCGGTCATGCGGGATTCTCCTTGCGCACTGATGGTCAGCGGGTGGCAGTGGTGGTGGCGGTGTCGGCGTGAACCTCAGCGTCAACTGGCTTGGGGATCAGGAAGGACGCGGCCAGGGCCAGTCCCAGAATAACCAGACCTGTAATAATACCGCCGTAGTAGCCTTCGGTGCCGGAGCCGTCTGCAGCGGTGGTTGCGGTCTTGACCGCGTAGATCACTGCGAAGCTCAGCCCGGCGCCCAGGTTGAACGCACCGGCATTGAGGCCCGGAAGGAAGCCGGGGTTCTCCTTGGGGGAGAGCACAATGCCCAGGCCGTTGAGCATGATGTTGCCAATGCCGGCATAAGTGATGCCAACCAGGAGGGAAACGCCCAGCAGCCCGAGCTTGGAGTCGCTGCCGACCACCAGGAGCATCAGCGCCAGGGCAATCACGGAGCCGATCATGCCAATCCGGAGCACCTTGCCGTAACCCCAGGTGGCGGCGAGGCGGCCGGCGATCGGGCCCATCACCAGTCCGGCGATGGCATACGGGGTAAGTGTCCACCACGCGGACTCTTCGGCACCCATGCCGAAGCCGACGGCGCCGTCCTGAGCCAGCGCGGGAATGATGCCGTTCATGACGGCAAACACACCGGTCATGGTCAGCAGTGTGGTCAGCAGCAGCGACCAGGTGGAGCGCTGCTTGAGCAGGTGAGTGGCTACCAGCGGATGGTCGCTGCGGTTTTCCACCTTCCAGAACACCGCGAAAGCGATGACGGAGATGACGATGAGTCCGATGACGAGCGGCCAGTTGGCTGCCGCGAGCTTGCCGGCCTCGTTGAACGCGGTGAGCAGGGTGCCCACCGAGACGACCAGGGGAACCACGCCCACCCAGTCCATCTTTTCCTTCTTCTCGGCAGTGGACTCCGGAGCCAGCAGGAGGAGCAATACCGATGCGAGTGCCCCGACGGCGGCCATGGCCCAGAACACCGAGGCGAAGCCGTGGTTCTGCGCCAGGTAGCCGCCGGCCAGGGCGTCCACTCCAGCAATGCCGCCGTTGACGGCAGTAATAACGCCCATCAGGGTGCCATAGAGCTTCGGTTCACGGATTTCCACCCGCAGCATGATCAGGGCCAGCGGAACCACGGGACCGGATACGCCCTGGATCAGGCGGGCAATGAACAGTACTTCGATGCTCGGCGCCAGCGCCGCGACCACGGAGCCAATAGTCAGGATCACCAGCATGCCGCCGAGAACCTTCTTGCGGCCGATGATGTCACCAAGCCTCGGCAGGAACAGGGAGAACAATGCTGCGGAGGTGAAGAACGCCGTCTGGCTCAGGCCAACGGCGGCCGACGTCGTGTTCAGCTCTTCCTCGATGGTGACCAGGGCGGGGGAGAGCATGGAAGCGTTCAGCTGGAAAGCCACACAGGCAGCCAGCAGTGCTGTCATCAGCACCGCCACGTTTACGCGGCGCTGGGATGTTTCAGTCACAGGTCAACCTCGCCAATCCGCTCCAGGGCGTCCACGACCAGGTCCCAGAACTTTTGGTGGTCAAGGTCGACGGCCACGGAGGTGGTGCAGTCATCGGGCGCCGGGGCGCGGAAGTCCGCCACCGTCATGCCCAGGGTCAGGGTGCCGGTCAGTTCCACATCCAGCGGGACCCGCCGGGTGGTCATGACTGAGGGATCGATCACGTAGGCAACGGCGCACGGATCGTGGACCGGCGGGAAGTCGAAGCCCTGCGCGTCCTTGTACGTCTTGCCGAAGAACTCCAGGAGCTCACCGACGAACTTTGCCGGCTTGGTGCCGACGGCGGCGATGCGGTCGGCGACCTCGTCCGTGGCCAGGGCCTGGTGCGTCAGGTCCAGGCCGACCATGGTCAGCGGCCACTTTTCGTTGAAGACGATGTGCGCGGCCTCGGGGTCAATGATGATGTTGAACTCTGCCACCGCGGACCAGTTGCCCACGTGGTATCCGCCGCCCATGAGGACAACTTCCTTCACGCGTTCGGCGATGCGCGGTTCCTTGCGCACGGCCAGCGCAATGTTGGTCAGGCCCCCGGTAGGGACCAGCGTGACGGTGCCCGGTTCATGCGCCATGACGGTATCGATGATCAGGTCGACGGCGTGCCGCGGATCCAGTTCGATGGCGGGCTCGGGCAGCTCGGGGCCGTCCATGCCGGATTCGCCGTGGATGTCCGGAGCGTTTTCGATCGTCCGCACGAGCGGGCGCGGACTGCCTGCTGCGAAGGGAACGCCTGTGATATTTGCGACACGGGCAATTGCCAGCGCATTGCGGGTTACCTTTTCGAGGGTCTGGTTTCCGACGACGGTGGTAACCGCCAGGAGTTCAATCTCCGGGCTGCCGTGTGCCAGCAGCAGGGCGACCGCATCATCATGACCGGGATCGCAGTCCAGGATGATTTTGGTGGGCATAACTTCTCCGCTTCGTTGAGGTTCCAGCTGGGGGACTGTAAATCCCGTGGTGCAGTGCCCCGTTCTGGCTGTCCGGTTCCGTGGTTCGCAGCAGTGCGGGACGGACCGGGCCACAGCGGAGTGCAGCACGAGCGGAACGGGATCAGGCCGGGGCCGGAAGACGGTTCGAAGGGCGGCACTGGCCCCCGAGGGGGCGGGCACATTCATTAAAGATAGCGACGTTTTCCGAGTGGGATTTCGCGCTGCATCCCCGGACCCTCCGCTGATTTGCGTACATTCCGGAGGGGGCATACTCTGTCCGCTGCAGCTTGCGGTGCCCCGGCCACCTGATGCCGGTCCCTGCTGTGGTTGCCCTAGCCACGACGTCGGCGTGAGTCGAATTGCAGGCTCTTGGCCGGCCTCCAAGCCGGACCGCTGGAAGCCGGCCCCAGGCAGGCGTCAGGTGATGTACGTCACGAAAAACAAACACCCGGCCGGATTGATCCGGCCGGGTGTTTTCCTGTTCGGGTGCTGGAGCTATTCCGCGGGGGCCAGCTCGACGCCGTTGACGGTCAGTTCGCCGTCGCCGGCGACCAGATCCAGGTTGCGGACATTACCCGCCGCCAGCAGGTCCGGCAGCCCGGCGCGGAGGCGTTCGACCTGCGGCGCGGGTGCGCTCACCGTGGCGGTGAGCACCTCGGTGCGCTGCTTGACCTTGGCTTCGGACTTCGCCTTGCGGATGCCGCCCAGGGCCTGCGCGACGGTTCCGAGGATAGCGGCATCGGCGCCGGACACGCCTGCGGCCAGGCCGCCAGCGGACGGCCAGTCAGCGCGGTGCACGGATCCCTCGCGCCACCAGCTCCAGACCTCTTCGGTTGCGAAGGGCAGGAACGGCGCGAAGAGGCGCAGCAGCGAATCCAGCGTCGTCGCGAGTGTTGCGAGGACGGAGGCCTGCTCGGCGTCCCCGGAAGCTCCGTAGGCGCGGTCCTTGATCAGCTCCACGTAGTCATCGGTGAAGGACCAGAAGAAGGACTCGGTGATCTGCAGGGCCCGCGCGTAGTCGTAGCTCTCGAACGCCTTGGTGGCGTTGTTGATGACGTCCACCAGCTGGATGAGCAGCGACTTATCGAGCGGATTCGTGATCACGGAAGTGTCGCCGGTGACCACGTTGGCCTCGGTGGCACCCAGGTTCAGCACGAACTTGGAGGCGTTGAGCAGCTTGATGGCCAGGCGGCGGCCAATCTTCATCTGCGCGATTTCGTAGGCCGTGTCCGCACCCAGCTTGGCGGAAGCCGCCCAGTAGCGAACGGCGTCGGACCCGTAGTCGTTGAGCACATCGGTGGGGACCACCACGTTGCCCTTGGACTTGGACATCTTCTTGCGGTCCGGGTCCAGGATCCAGCCGGAGATCGCGGCGTGCTTCCACGGCGCGGTGTGCTGCAGGGCATCGGCGCGGACCGCGGAGGAGAACAGCCACGTCCGGATGATGTCGTGGCCCTGCGGGCGAAGGTCAAACGGGAAGACCTTGGCGAACAGGTCTTCGTCGGTGGCCCAGCCGCCCACGATCTGCGGGGTCAGGGACGACGTCGCCCAGGTGTCCAGTACGTCGGCGTCGCCAATAAAGCCGCCGGGCTCATTCCGCTGGGATTCTTCGTAGCCCGGAGCCGGCTCCGCGGCCGGATCGGCCGGGAGGGACTCGAAGGCCGGCAGGATCGGGTTGTCGTAGTCCGGGTTACCGGAGGCATCCAACGGGTACCAGACCGGAACGGGAACGCCGAAGAAACGCTGGCGGGAGACCAGCCAGTCACCGTTCAGGCCTTCAATCCAGTTTTCGTAGCGGGAGCGCATAAACGCCGGGTGGAAGTCGATTTCCTTGCCGCGGGCAATCAGCCGTTCCCGGCGGTCGGCGTCGCGCCCGCCGTTACGGATGTACCACTGGCGGCTGGTGACGACCTCAAGCGGCTTGTCGCCCTTTTCGAAGAAGTTCACCGGGTGGGTGATCTTCTTCGGCTCACCGTCCAGGTCGCCGCTTTCGCGGAGCATCTCGACGACGGCGTCCTTGGCGCTGAAGACGGTCTTGCCGGCGAGGGCAGCATAGTTTTCCTTGGCGTCCGGCGTCGTGATCCAGTCCGGGGTGTCGGCCAGGATCCGGCCGTCACGGCCGATTACGGCGCGGGTGGGGAGGTTCAGCTCGCGCCACCAGGTGACGTCGGTCAGGTCGCCGAACGTACAGATCATGGCGATGCCCGAGCCCTTGTCCGGCTTCGCCAGCGGGTGGGCCTTAACCTCGACCTCGACGTCGAAGAGCGGGGACTTCACCGTGGTGCCGAACAGGCGCTGGTAACGCTCGTCGTCGGGGTGCGCCACCAGGGCCACGCAGGCGGGCAGCAGTTCCGGGCGGGTGGTTTCGATCAGGATCTTCTCGCCGTCGGGGGCGTGGAAGTTGATCCGGTGGTACGCGCCGGGCTGCTCGCGGTCCTCGAGCTCAGCCTGCGCGACGGCGGTGCGGAAGGTGACGTCCCAGAGCGTCGGGGCTTCGGCCATGTAGGCGTCGCCGGCTTTCAGGTTCTCCAGGAACGCACGCTGGCTGACGGCGCGGGAGTGGTCGTCGATGGTCCGGTAGGTCAGGTTCCAGTCCACGGACAGGCCCAGGGTGCTGAAGAGGTTCTCGAAGACCTTTTCATCCTCAACGGCCAGCTCTTCGCAGAGTTCGATGAAGTTGCGCCGGGAGACGACGTCGAAGTCGCGCTGGTTCTTCGGAGCGGTGGCCGGCGGCCGGTAATCCGGGTCGTACGGCTTGGTCGGGTCGCAGCGCACGCCGTAGTAGTTCTGTACGCGGCGCTCGGTGGGCAGGCCGTTGTCGTCCCAGCCCATCGGGTAGAAGACGTTCTTGCCCTTCATCCGCTGGTAGCGGGCCAGGACGTCGGTCTGCGTGTAGGAGAACATGTGTCCCACATGGAGCGAGCCGGACGCCGTCGGCGGGGGAGTGTCGATCGAGTAGACCTCGTCCCGGACCGTGTCCGGGTTGAAGGCGTAGGTTCCCTCTTCCCGCCAGCGGCGGCTCAGGGACTCTTCCAGCCCCTCCAGGGCGGGCTTGTCAGGAACGGAAACGGTGACGGGTGCGGGCGTGTCTGTGCCCGGGGTATTTTCAGCCATGCACACTATTGTCCCATGTGCGGCCCTTGGGACAGCATCTGTGTCGGCCGGGAGTAACCGCTTTGAGCGTCACTCCGTGCCTCCCATACATTCCGCGTGTTCCGCAGCTTCGGTAGCATCCGGTCAATGGAAGCACAGAGCCCTAATATCCGGATCCGGCGGATCTATGCGGAGCCCGACGGCGGTTTCCGGGTGCTGGTGGACAGGCTCTGGCCGCGCGGGGTGTCCAAGGAGCGTGCGGCGCTGGACGAATGGCTAAAAGATGCAGCGCCCAGCACTGGGCTGCGTCAGTGGTTCGGGCACCGGCCGGAGCGCTGGCAGGGGTTTGCCGAGCGCTATCTGCAGGAGCTGTCGGACAACCCTGTCGTCGATTCCTTCGCTGGCGAGTGCCGGTCCCGGCCGGACACGGTGCTGCTCTTCGGTGCCCGGAACGAGCAGGAGAACGAGGCCGTGGTGCTTAGGGACTATCTGGTGGGGCTGTTGGGAAGGAGGTAGGGGGTGGGGGCGTAAGCCGCGAACCAGCGTTCCTTCTCGCGGCGATTAGGTCTTTCCCAACCGTCCATCCGGCGTCTGCATTCGAACCTTTCCTTCACACTCCATCCGGACGGGCAACTTGTTCACAGCGGGTGCCCGCACAGATGCTGGAGTCAGATTGTCGGGTCAGGGTGTGACCATGGAACGAGTCGAGGCGTTTGTCCGGGCGCATCATGGCGTCATCCGCTACAAAGTCTTCGCCGCAAACGGTTTCAAGCGGGCCGAGATTCGGCGGGCGGTGTACTCGGGCGCCATCCGGCACACCGGCCGGGGTACCTTTGCCGTGGAGGGAGCACCGGAGGAGCTGTTAGCTGCGGCCCGGATGGGTGTTTCTCTGACCTGCGTGTCTGCGGCGCGCGTACTTGGATGGTGGGTATTGGAAAGTCCGGACAAACTTCATGTATGTTCCGACACCGGGAGGACCGTCGCCGGAACGGTGGCCCACCGGGGACCCAGGCGGGCCGTTCGACTCATTGCTCCGCGGCAGCAGGTGGTAGTGGCCGCCCTCCGGTGTCTGCCGCCCATACAAGCGCTGGTGATCGCAGAATCGGCTCTCGCCGGGAAACAAGTGCGGTTGGGCGCACTGCGGGAGGCTTTCCACGGACCCAAAGATTGGAAGGTCAGGGGTCTGCTGGACCAGGTACGGGGAAATGCTGCCTCGCCGTTGGAAGTCTGCGCCGAGTACTGGCTCCGCATAGCGGGTCTTACTGCTGAGCCTGAGGTATTCCTGCCAGGTATCGGGCGCGTGGACTTCCTGGTTGAGGGCAAACTGATCCTGGAAATCGACGGCTATAGGTTCCACAGCAGCCGCGAACACTACCGCCGGGACCGTAACCGCTGGAACGCAGCGACATCCTCCGGTTATCAGACCCTGCGGGTCACCGCGGAGCTTGTGCTGTCTTCGCCAGAGCAATTCTTGGGGCTGGTACGGGCGGCCCTCAGGACCGGATTTCCGAGGTAAGTACCTGTTCGCCAGATGGGCAGGGTCTGCGATTGCGGGCTCCTGCTCAGCCGGGTCTGCCCGGACCTAGGCGCCGGTTGGCATCACCATGGCCTCTACTGACCCGGATCCGGGCTGATACGGTCTCCCGATTGCCCAGCGACATAGGTTCCCGCTGTCTGTTCTCTGGAGTGACTGGTGTGACCTCATCTGCCACAGGGGGCTACATAGAGTGGGAACGCGTGTCGCCGGCCAGCCCTCCCTCTGTTCGGTCCGCCTCGGCCCAAACAAAACCCGTCCCCTGGCGGGCTCCTGACCCTGATCCGCACTGACCCACCTCTGGCTCCAACGGCTAGGGACCCGGGCTGGCACCTGGCCTCCAGTGGCTCGGGACCCGGACTGGCACCACCGCGTGATTGCTCCGCGACACGGGTTCCCACTGTCTGTTCTCTGGAGTGACTGGTGTGACCTCATCTGCCACAGGGGGCTACATAGAGTGGGAACGCGTGTCG
The DNA here is from genome assembly GCF_031988865.1 of Arthrobacter sp. Lineage (NCBI taxonomy): Bacteria > Bacillati > Actinomycetota > Actinomycetes > Micrococcales > Micrococcaceae > Arthrobacter > Arthrobacter sp. The sequence continues at coordinate 7,917 of NZ_DALZXY010000032.1, read as the reverse complement.
TCACGGCACCTCAGCAGAACAACACCTGCCACAGGAGGTCACACAGGCAGCAGGCACCCGGCCGGAGCCGCCGCCCCGTTAGAGTGGCGCCATGACGAACAAGCGCGTTGTAGTGACCGGAGCCAGCTCAGGAATCGGTGCGGCAGCAGTCCGTGCCCTGCGGAAGAGCGGCTGGGACGTGATCGCCGTTGCCCGGCGGATGGACCGGCTCAGGGAGCTGGCAGCTGAAACGGGTGCACAGGCAATTGCCTGCGACGTGACTGACAAAGCCTCGGTGGATGCCATGGCCGCACAGGTGCTGGCCGGCGGAGGTGTTGACGCCGTGGTGAACAATGCCGGCGGTGCCTTCGGCATGGACCGGGTCGGTGACGGCAGCCCCGATGACTGGAGCCGCATGTACAACGTCAATGTGCTCGGTGCGCTGCACGTGACCCAGGCGTTCCTGCCGTCGCTGCGGGAAAACGGCCAGGGCTCGATCCTGATGCTGACTTCCACGGCGGCGCTCGCAGCCTACGAGGGTGGAGCTGGATACTGCGCCGCGAAGGCCGGTGAAGAGGCGCTGACCCAGTCGCTGCGCCTCGAGGAAGCGGAAAACAACGTCCGGGTCATCGAGATACTGCCGGGCATGGTGAAGACCGAGGAGTTCTCCCTGAACCGTCTCGGCGATGCTTCCGCCGCCGAGAAGATCTATGCCGGCGTCGAAAAGCCGCTCACTGCGGAGGACGTTGCCGATGTTATGGCCTACGCACTCAACGCTCCCCACCACGTCAACCTGGACCAGATCGTGATCCGTCCCGTCGCCCAGGCGGCCCAGCACAAAGTCATTCGCCGCTAGGGACGGGACTCAACCCGCCGGGACCGGGGCTCAACCCGCCGGGACCGGGACTCAACCGGCCGGGACCGGGACGACGCCGACGGAACCTCCCCGGGACTCAACCCGCCTGGACCCCGACGACGCCGGGACCGGGACGACGCCGGCCGGAACCTCCCGTGGGCTCGACATGCGCCCCGACCGCGCCGGCCGGAACCTCCCGGGCGCTCGACATCCGCCCCGACGGTTCCGGCAGGCGCTTCCGGTACGGCTTCGACATCCGCCCCGGGGGTGGCCTAAACTGGCCCAATCAGCTTCGACCCGGCTATCACCGGTGAGCTTCCGGAAGAACGGCGCCCGGCCCGAGATCGAGAAACAATTCGATCGACCAGGGACGCGCGCCCAGTAGACCCGGACGGGTAAGCCCGTCACAGCAGTCAACGAGCGGCAGCCGCGTGGCTACCCAGCAGGATCGGGTGCACGACGGCGGCAAGCGAGGTGGTACCGCGGGTCCCGCCGGCATTAGCCGGGACGGAGATTCGCCCTTGCATCCTGTTCTTCACGCACCGATTCACTTGCCGCTATCAGGATGACGAATATGCCACAGATCTACCCCAAGGCCTCCACCGGCGACGCCGCCGAAGCTGCAGCGTCTTCACCGAAGTTTCCGGAACTCGAAGAACGGGTTCTGAAGTACTGGGATGAGGACGGAACCTTCCAGGCCTCCATCGACGCCCGGCCCGCTGGCCAGGACGGCTCCAACGAGTTCGTTTTCTACGACGGACCGCCCTTCGCCAACGGCCTGCCGCACTACGGGCACCTCCTCACCGGCTACGTCAAGGACCTGGTGGCGCGCTACCAGACCCAGCGCGGCCACCGCGTGGAACGCCGCTTCGGCTGGGACACCCACGGCCTGCCCGCCGAACTCGAGGCCATGAAGCAGCTCGGGATGAGCGACAAGGTGCAGATCGAGAAGATGGGCATCGACAAGTTCAACGATGCCTGCCGTGCCTCGGTCATGAAGTACGCCGGTGAGTGGCAGGATTACGTCACCCGCCAGGCCCGCTGGGTGGACTTCGAGAACGACTACAAGACCCTCAACGTGGAGTACATGGAGTCCGTCATCTGGGCTTTCAAGACCCTCCACGAAAAGGGCCTGACCTACAGCGGCTTCCGGGTGCTCCCGTACTGCTGGAAAGACGAGACCCCGCTCTCCAACCACGAGCTGCGCATGGACGACGACGTCTACAAGATGCGCCAGGACCAGACAGTCACAGCCACCTTCCCGCTCGTTGCCGGAGACCACGCGCTCGCCGCCGAGCTCGAAGGCGTCAACGCGATCGCCTGGACCACCACGCCCTGGACCCTGCCCACCAACCTGGCGCTCGCCGTCGGGCCGGACGTCCGCTACGCCGTCGTCCCCGCCGGTCCCAACGGCACGATGTTGGACAAGGAAGAGACCCAGACAGAAGGCCGTTTCCTCCTGGCCGAGGACCTCGTTGGTTCCTACGCCAAGGACTTGGGCTACGACGACGCCGACTCCGTTCGCGCCGCCGTCACCTCCGTGCACACGGGCAAAGAGCTTGCCGGCCTGCGGTACGCGCCGCTGTGGAACTACTACGCCGATACGGAGAAGTGGGGCACGGAGAACGCCTGGCAGATCGTTGTGGCCGACTATGTCACCACGACTGACGGCACCGGCATCGTCCACCAGGCTCCGGCCTACGGTGAAGATGACCAGAAGATCTGCGAAGCCAACGGCATCCCGGTGATCCTCTCCGTGGACGAGGGCGGCAAGTTCCTGCCCATGTTCGGCGAGGGGCCGCTCGCTGAGATCGCGGGCCTGCAGGTCTTCGACGCGAACAAGCCGATCACCCGTGAGCTCAAGGCCGAGGGTCGGCTGGTCCGCCAGGCCAGCTACGAGCACAGCTACCCGCACTGCTGGCGCTGCCGGAACCCGCTGATCTACAAGGCTGTTTCCTCCTGGTTCGTGGAGGTCACCAAGATCAAGGACCGCATGGTCGAGCTGAACCAGCAGATCAACTGGATCCCGGAAAACGTCAAGGACGGGCAGTTCGGCAAGTGGCTGGAAAACGCCCGCGACTGGTCGATCAGCCGTAACCGGTACTGGGGCAGCCCCATCCCGGTCTGGGTCTCTGACGATCCCAATTACCCGCGCACCGACGTGTACGGCTCGCTCGCCGAGATGGAAGCGGACTTCGGCCGGCTGCCCCTGAACAAGGAAGGCCAGCCGGACCTGCACCGCCCGTTCATCGACGAGTTGACCCGCCCGAACCCGGATGATCCCCGCACCCCGGAAGAGGGCCAGTCCACCATGCGCCGCGTGGAGGACGTCCTGGACGTCTGGTTCGACTCCGGCTCCATGCCGTATGCCCAGGTGCACTACCCGCATGAAAACGCGGACTGGTTCGAGCACCACAACCCCGGCGACTTCATCGTGGAGTACATCGGCCAGACCCGCGGCTGGTTCTACACGCTGCATGTGCTGGCCACGGCCCTCTTCGACCGGCCGGCCTTCCGCAACGTGATCTCCCACGGGATCGTGCTCGGCTCGGACGGACAGAAGATGTCCAAGTCGCTGCGCAACTACCCGGATGTTTCCGAGGTCCTGGACCGCGACGGCTCCGACGCCATGCGCTGGTTCCTGATGGCTTCCCCAATCCTTCGCGGCGGCAACCTGGTCGTCACCGAGCAGGGGATCCGCGACGGCGTCCGGCAGGTCATCCTCCCGCTGTGGAACGTCTGGCACTTCTTCACCCTCTACACCAACGCCGCCAACAACGGTGCGGGGTATGAGGCGAAGCTGCGCCATGAGTCCACCGAGCCGCTTGATACCTACATGCTGGCGGCCACCGGAGACCTGATCCGGGACATCACGACGGCGCTGGACACCTACGATGTGTCAGTCGCCTGCGAGATGCTGCGCTCCTACATGGACACCCTGACCAACTGGTACGTCCGCCGCAGCCGCAACCGGTTCTTCGACGAAGACACCCAGGCCTTCGACGTGCTGTACACCTGCCTCGAAAGTGTCTGCCGTGTGGCGGCTCCAATGCTGCCGCTGGTTTCGGAGGAAATCTGGCGCGGCCTGACCGGCGGGCGCTCCGTGCACCTGACGGACTGGCCCGAAGCCGGCGCCTTCCCGCGCGACCCGTCCCTGGTGGCCCGCATGGACCTCACCCGCAAGATCGCCTCCGTGGGATCGTCGCTGCGCAAGGCCGCGAACCTCCGGGTCCGGCTGCCGCTCTCCGGGATGACCGTCGTCGCACCGGATGCCGAAGCACTGGAAGGCCAGTTCGCGGCGGTCATCGCCGATGAACTGAACCTCAAGTCAGTCCGCCTGGTTGACGCAGCCGACGCCGATCCTGCCGAGTTCGGCATCACGCAGAAGCTTGTGGTCAACGCCCGGGCTGCCGGCCCGCGCCTGGGCAAGAACGTGCAGACCGCCATCAAGGCGGCCAAGTCCGGCGACTGGTCAGTGGCCGACGACGGAACGGTCACCGCCGGGGGACTGGCGCTGGAACCGCACGAGTACACCCTGGAAACCGTGGTCGAATCCGGCGACGGCGAATCGTCCAAGGCCGTTGCTGTCCTTCCCGGCGGCGGTTTCCTGGTCCTGAACACCGAGGTCACCCCGGAACTGGCCGCCGAAGGTGCGGCCCGCGACGCGATCCGCGCCATCCAGCAGGCCCGGCGCAATGCTGACCTGCACATCAGCGACCGGGTCCGCACCACGGTGTCCACCGGAGCAGATGAGGCTGCCGCACTGGAGGCCAACGCGGACCTGATCAAGTCCGAGACCCTGACCGATGACCTGGTTCTCGCCGTCGTCTCCCGCGGGAATGACGACGAACCCTTCGACGTAACCGTGGAGAAAATCTGATGAACAACGAGGACAGCCCCTCGGGCTCCATTGACGGTTTTTCCGTCGAAAGCGTCTACGCGGAACTGCTGAGCCGGGCACCGGAAAACAAGATGGAGCCGCGGATGGCTCCGCTTTTCCGTGCCATGGAACTCCTGGGGGAGCCGAACAAGGCGTTCCCGATCATCCACATCACCGGAACCAACGGCAAGACGTCGACGGCGCGGCTGATCGAAGGCGGGCTGCAGGCCTATGGGCTGCGCACCGGCCGCTACACCAGCCCGCACCTGAGCAAGGTCACCGAACGCATCAGCATTGACGGCGAACCGGTTGCTGACGAAACGTTCGTCCGGATCTGGGACGAGATCCGGCCCTACCTGGAAATGGTCGACGCCGAACTCGACACCGCAGGCGAACCCGGCCTGACCTACTTCGAGTGCGTGACCATCCTGGCGTTCGCCGTCTTCGCGGACGAACCGGTGGATGTCGCCGTGATCGAGGTTGGGCTGGGCGGCATCACCGATGCCACCAACGTCGGCGACGGCCAGGTCTCTGTGGTGACCCCCATTTCCCTGGACCACACGGATTTGCTGGGCGACGACGTCGCGGACATCGCGCTGGAGAAGGCCGGCATCATCAAGGAGAACGGCTTCCTTATCAGCGCCGCCCAGCCCGTCGAAGCGGCGCAGGTGCTCCTGGAGAAAGCCAACGAAGTGGGTGTTCCCTTCCGGTTCGAGGGCATTGAATTCGGCGTCGAGTCCCGGACCATGGCCGTTGGCGGCCAGCTGGTTACCGTGAACGGCCTCGCCGGCCGCTACGAGGACCTTATGGTGCCGCTGCACGGCGAGCACCAGGCGCAGAACGCAGCCGTTGCGGTTGCTGCGCTGGAAGCCTTCATCGGCGGCGGCACCAAGGAGCTCGACGCCGAACTGCTGCGCACCGGCTTCCGGACGGTGACCTCACCGGGACGCCTGGAGGTTGTCCGCACCGCACCGACGATCATCGTGGACGCGGCGCACAATCCCGCCGGAGCAAAGGCCAGCGCGCAGGCCGTGCTGGAATCCTTCAACCTCTCCTCCCTGGTCGTCGTTGCCGGGATCCTGGCGGAGAAGGACGCCGTTGGCATCCTCTCGGAGCTCAGGGAGGTGCTCGGCGACGTTGTCTCGGGCATCTGCCTGACCCAGTCCAGCTCACCGCGGGCCATCCCCGCTGAGGAGCTGGTCCAGGACGCCGTCGACGCAGGGTTCCCTGACGAGGCCATCCAGGTGGAACCCGGGCTCGACAACGCGATCGAATGGGCCGTGGCGAAGGCGGAGGAGAACGAAGACCTCGCCGGCGGCGTGCTCATCATCGGTTCCATCACCGTGGTCGCGGAAGCGCGCACCCTTCTCGGAAAGTAAGCACATGGCACGAATGACCAAAGCCCAGCGGGAATGGCGTCCGGGAATGCCCAAGAAGCGCCGGTCCATCCGCGTGATGTTTGCATCCACGGTGCTGAGCCTCGAGGCCTTTGTGGTCCTCTTTGGCACCTTGGCGGTTTTTGGCCTGCAGCGGGACAGCATGGCGCCGCTGGTGATCCTGGCCGGCGGCATTCTGCTGGCCGCCGCGCTGGTGGTGGCCTGCGCCTTCCTGTCCAAACCGGCCGGACCCTGGATCGGCTGGATCCTTCAGCTGGCGATCATCGCGACAGGTTTCCTGGAACCGATGATGTTCCTGGTCGGAGCGCTCTTTGCCGGCACCTGGTGGTACGCGCTGCGCACCGGTGCGCGGCTGGACCGGGAAAACCGCCAGCGGGACAGGGAACAGGCCGAGTGGAATGCCGCCCACGGGCAGGAAACCGGCGGTGTGGAAACCAACGGGCAGGGAACCGGCGATGTGAAAACCAACGGGCAGGAAACCGGCGAAGCCAGCAGCTAGGCTTATGAGCAGTTATCGCAGTTAATTCTGGCCAGTCCCAACTTCACCAAGGAGATACCAAGCGTGAGCACTGAGCGCACACTCGTCCTGATCAAGCCCGACGGCGTTAAGCGGAACCTCACGGGCGCCATCCTGGCCCGCATCGAAGCCAAGGGCTACGCCCTGGCCGAACTCAAGAAGATGGATGCCACCCGGGAACTGCTCGAGGCGCACTACGCCGAGCACGTGGGCAAGCCGTTCTACGAGCCGCTGGTCGAATTCATGCTCAGCGGCCCGATCGTCGCGGCCGTCTTCGAAGGCCAGCGCGTGATTGAAGGTTTCCGGTCCCTGGCCGGCACCACCGAACCCACAACTGCCGCGCCCGGAACCATCCGCGGCGACTTCGGCCGCGACTGGGGCACCAAGGTCCAGCAGAACCTCGTCCACGGTTCGGACTCGGTGGAATCCGCCGAACGCGAGATTGGCATCTGGTTCGGCAACTAGTCCGGATACAGCGTTGATCCGCCCCGGATCAAACGTATGACGCCAGGAAGCCGGCACCCGCGACGGGTGCCGGCTTCCTGTGTCTTTGACGCCTCCGTGGCCTAGGCTTTGCTTCATGGCACGTATCTACAGCGCCGAGCTGCGCCCCGGAAAAATGGAACTCATCTCCCAATGGCTGCCGAAAGCCTCCTGGTTCCCGGAGGAAGGACCGGTAGAGGCCGAATCCCTGGGGGCATACCGGTTTGACGACCCTGCCGGCCAGGTTGGCATCGAAACGCACCTGGTGCGGGCCGGATCCCACACCGTCCAGGTTCCCCTGACCTACCGCGGAGAGCCGCTTGCCGGAGCAGACGACTTCCTTGTCGGGACCATGGAACATTCAGTCCTTGGCAGGCGCTGGGTCTACGATGCCTGCGGAGACCCTGTCTATACGCAGGCAATCGCTGCCGCAGTCATCGACGGAGTGGACCAGGCGCCGCAGTACGTGGAGGAGGACGGCGTGCGCCGCGAATTGGCACCCACCGTGGAACTCGTGGGCAGCGGCATGCCGGACGGCGAAGAACTGGTGGAAGCTCCTGACCATGAACCCGGGGGCTGGGTAACGTCCACGCTCCGCCAGGGGGACTGGGAACTCTCCGTCGTGCGTGTCCTTGACCTTGGCGGACGGGCCGCGCCGCCGCCTTCCCTTGCCGGTCTTTGGAAGGGGCAGCGGGAACCCGTCGTCCTGGGCTGGGCACTGCCGGTCGGATAGGCCGGAGAAGAAGGAGCGCTGGCAGGAGAGCGCGCACTGATAAGACAGGGAAGCGCCGCAGCCGGGCGGCAG
>NZ_DALZXY010000031.1:0-33823 GCF_031988865.1 Arthrobacter sp. | reverse complement strand
ACGCCCGGGCGAGCGTAGGCGCGGCAGCGCAGGGGTCAGCGGCGCAGGCGCGGCAGGCGCTCAGCCGTTGATCAGAGATTCAAGCCACTGGTCGGCGGCCTCGAAAGCCTTGTCCGAGGTGTGCGGCAGTACTTCCGGCCGGCGGTAGTCGGCCCTGGGATAGGAGCCCAGGAAGCGCAGCTCCGGCGAAGTCCTGTGCAGCCCCTTCAGGGCATCCGCCACCCGGGCCTCGAATACGTGGCCATCCACGTCAATGCTGAAGAAGTAGTCACCGAGGAACGCGCCGGTGGGCCGGGACTCAATGCGGCTGAGGTTGACCCCCCGGGTGGTGAAATGGTCCAGGATGTCCATCAGGGCCCCGGGCCGGTCTTCGGGCAGTGGGATGACCAAGGTGGTCTTGTCCGCACCGGTGGGCTCGGGCAGGAGGCCCGGAAGGCTGATCAGGATGAACCGGGTCACGGCATCGGAGACGTCGCCGATGTCCTGCGCGATGACGTTCAGTCCCAGCCGGGCCGCCACCAGCGGTGCGCAGATCGCGGCGTCGAACCCTGAGGCGTCGTCCAGGATGCCGACGGCGGCTGCCGCCGTCGAGGAGGCGGGGAGATATTCCGCTTGCGGAATATTATCGGCGGCCCAGTTCCGGCACTGCGCCCAGGCGTGGCTGTGCGTGGATACCTTGCGGATATCGGCTAGTTCCACACCGGGCCGGACGGCCAGGACGAACGTGATTGGGACCAGGATTTCCCGCAGGATCCTCAGCGGCTGACCCACCGAGATGGCGTCCAGCGTGGCGCTGACGCCGCCCTCCACCGAGTTCTCGATGGGAACCACGGCCGCGTTCGCATGTCCGGACCGAACCATTTCCAGCGCCGCGGTAACGGAGGTTGACGGGATCCGGACGGCCTCTTCGGCGCCGGGAACCTGCAGCAGTGCGGCCTCCGTGAAGGTGCCCTCAGGGCCCAGATAGGTGTAGACCATGGTCCCGGGCAAGCGGGAGTCACGCGCTGCGGCTTTGCCGGGAGCACTCATACGACGGTCGGTTCCGTACCGGCGTCGGAAACCATCGGCTTGCCGGCTTCCAGCCACGCCCCCATGCCTCCGGTCACGTTCACCGCCGAGTAGCCGTGCGCGTCCAGCCACTGTGTGGCCCGCGCGCTTCGTCCGCCCGTGCGGCAGATGACGGCGAGATCCTCATCCGGGTCGAGGTCATCCAGGCGGTCCGGAAGCTGATCCAGCGGGATGTGCACGGCATCGGAAATGTGGCCGGCTTCCCACTCATAGTCTTCGCGGACATCGAGTATCTTGGCGCCTTCGGGAATGGCCTCCACTGACACGTTTTCCATCTAGCTCATCGCTTCCTCGCAGTAGTCTTCGGCGGGCTGGTTAGGCCGGGAATCCGCGGCCGGACCGGGCAGCCCCGCCCTCTTTCCCAGCCTATAGTGGGATGCACCCCCAGTGAACCAAACCACCCCCGCCCCGGAGGTAACAATGCCCGATGGCCCGATCATAAAAAGCCGCCCCGGCACGCCTTCGCCGGATGAACTGGGCACGATGACTGCCCTGGAGCTCAGGGATGCCCTGGCCGCGGGAGTGGTGTCTGCGCGGGAAGCCACCGAGTACTACCTGGGCAGGATCGAAGCGCTGAACCCCTCGCTCGGTTCATTCGTCGCTGTCACCGCAGATCTCGCCCTCGCAGAAGCTTCCCGGGCCGACGACGCCCTGGCGCACGGCCAAACCCCCGCATTGCTCCACGGCATGCCGCTGGCACATAAGGACCTCACCGATGTAGCCGGGGTGCCCACCACTATGGGCAGCGCCGCCGTTCCTGCCGCTCCTGCTGCCGAGGACGGGCCGCTCGTCGCCGTCCTGCGGGCCGCGGGGGCCATCAGCCTCGGCAAGACACAGGTACCGGAGTTCGGGCTGAGCAGCTACAGCGAGAACCTCATTGCACCGCCGGCACGCAACCCGCTGGATCCGTCCCTCAGCCCGGGTGGATCCTCCGGAGGAAGCGCCGCCGCGGTGGCCGCGGGAATGCTGCCGTTTGCGCCGGGCACCGACGGCGGAGGATCGGTGCGCATCCCGGCGGCGGCTACCGGCCTGGTGGGGCTGAAACCGAACCGGGGCCGCGTCCCGTCGGGCGGCGGCCAGCGGGACCTGGGACAGTTCGTCGTCGCCGGCCCCCTGGCGCGGACCGCGGCGGACGCGGCGCTGATGCTTGATGCCATGGTGGCAGAACCGAATTTCCACGCCACCAGCGCTGCGGCGCAGCCTGGGAGTTTCCTTGAAGCTGCGCTGCGGCATGAGGGGCGTTTCCGGATTGGCGTCAGCACCCGCTCTCCGTTCGAATCCCGCCTCGACATCCGTCTGGACCCGGAGGCCGTTCTCGGGTTGGAGGCCGGCATCCTTGCCCTGACCGGCGCCGGGCACGATGTTGGAGAAGCCGCCGTGGACTACGACGAGCGGTATCCGGACGCGTTTGGCCTGGTCTGGACCGCACCCCTGGCCAATATTCCCCTCCCACCCGAAAGCGAAGGCGAGCTGATTCCGCTCACGGCCACCATGCGGCGTCGTGCCCTGCAGCGTTCCGCTGCCGACCTGGCCGGCGCCGTCGAGATTCTGCGCGGCTTCGAAGAAGACACCATCCGGCAATACGCGGCCTGGGACATGATCCTCACCCCGGCGCTGGGAATGTCACCCCGCCCGATTGGCTGGTACTGGACCGGCGACGCCGATGAGGACTACGAGCGGCAGTGCCAATACTCCCCCTATACGTCCATGGTGAACGTCTGCGGCCTGCCGGCAATCACCGTCCCCACCCACCGCACTGCGGAAGGGCTATGGATGGGCATCCAGCTGATCGGCCGGCCTGGGGCCGAGGCCGACCTGCTCGCCGTGGCTGCGCAGCTTGAGTCCCAATAACAGGTAAACGCCACAATCAGCCGACATTTTGTCCACTATTTGGACAAAACTGAGCAATTTGCGGTGATCATCCACACAGTTGCCTGCTTCTAACGCCTAGAAGCAACCGGTTTTTGGGCAGAACGTCCAATTTGGGCTTCGTTAGGCTTTGCGACCATGGAGTCATGACTTCAAGTCCCCCCTCTACCCAATCCGCGTCTGCAGCACCTACGCGCAAGGCCTTCTTCGGCCATCCCCGGATGCTCGCCAACCTGTTCAGCGTTGAGCTCTGGGAGCGGTTCTCCTTCTACGGCATGCAGGGCATCCTGCTGTACTACATGTACTACTCCGTCACTGATGGCGGACTCGGCATGAACGAAGGGGTCGCGGCTGGACTCGTCGGGGCCTACGGCGGCGGCGTCTACCTCTCCACCATCCTCGGTGCCTGGCTGGCCGACCGCGTGCTCGGTTCGGAACGGACCCTCTTCTACTCGGCCGTCATCATCATGCTCGGCCACATTTCGCTTGCCCTGGTTCCGGGTTACACCGGACTGGCCATCGGCCTGGTGCTGATCGCCCTGGGCTCCGGTGGCCTGAAGGCCAATGCAACTGCCCTCGTGGGAACGCTCTACGAGGAGAAGGACGAGCGCCGCGACGCCGGCTTCTCCATCTTCTACATGGGCATCAATATCGGCGGCCTGATGGGCCCCATCCTGACCGGCCTCGTCTGGAACAGCATGGGCTTCCACTTCGGCTTCGGCCTGGCAGCAGTCGGCATGGCCATCGGCCTGGCCCAGTACGCCGCCACCCGCAAGCACCTTCCGGAGTCGGCGCGCCTCGTCGCCAACCCGCTGCCCAAGAGCCAGTACGCACGCATGGGCGGAATCGCCGCGGCAGTGCTGGTTGTTGTAGCCCTGGCCATCACCTTCGGCCTGGTCACCAGCGAAAACCTGGTGAGCGTTATGGCTCTCCTGGCCCTGGTGGCATCGATCGCGTACTTCGCAGTCATCCTCTCGAGCAAGCGGGTCAGCACGCTGGAACGCCGCCGGGTCTTCTCCTTCATGCCGCTCTTCGTTGCCAGCACCGGCTTCTGGGCCCTGTTCCAGCAGCAGTTCACCGTGGTGGCGCTGTACGCGGACTCGTCGCTGAACCTGGACTTCTTCGGCTGGCAGATGCCGCCGAGCTTCGTGCAGTCGATCAACCCGATCTTCATCATCATCTTCGCCGCCGTCTTCGCCAGCATGTGGACCAAGCTGGGTTCCCGGCAGCCGGGAACCCCGGTCAAGTTCGCCATCGGCCTCAGCACGATGGGACTTGCCTTCCTGGCCTTTATCCCTTTCTCCGGCGGCGGCCCCAACAGCACGCCGCTGCTGGCACTCGCCGGCATCCTGCTGCTGTTCACGTTCGCTGAGCTCTCGCTCTCCCCGATCGGGCTCTCCGCAGCCACCAAGCTGGCCCCGGCTGCCTTCCCGACCCAGATGGTGGCCCTGTTTTACCTCTCGGTATCGCTGGGCAGCACGCTCTCGGGCTGGCTCGCGCAGTTCTACAACCCGGAAACTGAAGTTACCTACTTCTCCTTCCTGGGCATCACCGCCGTTGTGCTGGGCATCATCCTGGCCCTCTGCGCACCTTCGATCAAGAAGCTGATGGGCGGGGTCCGGTAGCTCCCTTCCGCACCGGGTTCGCCCGGCCGGCTGAACAGAAAGTGTCCGTTTGAATTTCAAACGGACACTTTCTGCGTTTCGGATGACTTCCAGCCCGCCATCGGTACCTAGACAATCTGATGGCCCCGGCTCGTTACGTGCCGAATTTTGTCCTTGAGGACTTCAAACAACCAGTCAACTGTCTTTACAGTGCGCGTCGAATTAGACAATGTGAGCACCCTCACAGTTACTATCGTGGAACCAACCGGTGCACTCGGCACCCGCACCCCAAGGAACCGATAACGACGTCGGCCCTCGGGTCCGGGCTCCAGCCCCGGTACCACGTCACTCTGCTCTGGCGCCGTCCGCGGCTGGGCAGCGCACTGAAAGGGCAACGATGAAGCGTTCGAAAACAGGGGCACTGGGGGCCCTGCTGCTGGGAGTATCGCTGGCAGCCACCGGCTGCGGCGACACCGCGGGAAGCAACGACCAGGAAATGGTCCGGATCGGCATTACCCAGATCGTTGAGCACCCGTCGCTGGACGCAGCCCGGGAGGGCTTTAAGCGGGCCATGACGGAGAACGGCTACACCGAAGGCGAGAACATCACCTTCGACGAACAGAACGCGTCGGGTGACCAGACAACCGCCACGTCCATCGCCTCCAAGTTCGCCTCGGATGGCGTGGACCTGGTGCTCGCCATCGCGACTCCGACCGCGCAGGCTGCAGCCCAGACCATCACCGATGTTCCGATCCTGATCACCGCGGTTACGGAGCCCGAGGAAGCCGGCCTCGTCGATTCCTGGGACGCTCCCGGCGCCAACGTCTCCGGAACGTCCGACCTGAACCCGGTTGAAGAGCAGCTGGGCCTGGTCAAGGAACTCGCCCCGGACGCCAAAACCCTGGGCATCGTCTACAGCTCCGGTGAGGTGAACTCCGAGGTCCAGGTGGAACTCGCCAAGGAAGCCGCCAAAAAGCTCGGACTGGAGCTGAAGCTGGCTACCGTCAGCAACTCTGCCGAGGTGCAGCAGGCCGCCGACTCCCTGGACGTGGACGCGCTCTACGTGCCCACCGACAACAACGTGGTGGATGCCCTCGAGTCCATGATCCAGATCGCCGAGTCCAAGAAGATTCCGCTGGTGGTCGGCGAGGGTGACAGCGTTGAGCGCGGCGGCCTGGCGACGTGGGGAATCGACTACGAGGAACTGGGTTACCAGACCGGCCTGATGGCGGTGAAGATCCTCAAGGAGGGTGCCGACCCGGCTACCATGCCGATCGAAACCCTGGACGACATCAAGCTGTTCGTCAACAAGTCCGCTGCAGCCAACATGGGAGTCGAGATTCCGGATTCCCTGCTCGAGAAGGCCGACAAGGTCATCGAATAGCCTCCCGCTGCCATCACTACCTGCTTGAAGGAACGGATCTTCCATGATCACTGCTGTTGAACTAGGGCTCATTTATGCGGTTATGGCCCTGGGTGTTTACCTCACCTTCCGCATCCTGGACTTTCCGGACCTCACGGTGGATGGCAGCTTTACCACCGGCGCGGCCGTGGCGGCCGTCATGATTATCAACGGGGCTCCGCCCCTGGCCGCCACGGCTGCCGCCTTCGGAGCCGGCCTGCTGGCCGGCTGCGTTACCGGCCTCCTCCACACCAAGGGCAAGATCAACGGCCTGCTGGCCGGTATTCTCACCATGATCGCCCTGTACTCAATCAACCTGCGGATTATGGGCAAGGCCAACCTGCCACTGCTGCGGGAGGAAACCCTCATCACCCCGCTGCGGGAGAACGGTTACCTCGGCGGCGTTGTCTCCATCGCGCTCTTCGCCCTGCTGGCCATCGGCGTCAAACTCTTCCTCGACTGGTTCCTGCACACCGACCTGGGCCTGGCAATGCAGGCGACCGGCGACAACCAGGAAATGATCCGCAGCTTTGGTGTCAGCACCGACCGGATGAAGATCCTCGGTCTGGCTCTTTCCAACGGCTTTGTGGGCCTTTGCGGTGCCATGGTGGCGCAGTACCAGGGCTTTGCCGACATCGGAATGGGTATTGGCCTGATCCTGGTGGGTCTGGCATCGGTGATCCTTGGCCAGGCCATCTTCGGCAGCCGCCTAATCGTCATCTCCACCCTGGCCGTCATCCTCGGGTCCATCCTCTACCGGATCGTCATTGCCCTGGCCTTGCAGGTGGGCTTCAACCCCTCGGACATGAAACTCATCTCCGCCGTGCTGGTGGTTGTGGCCCTGGTGCTGCCGCAGTGGAAACTGTTCCGCCGCCTGCCCACTTTCCGCAGCCTGCGGAAGTCCACCGTTACGACGTCGAGCTAGCCGGGAAGCGAAACGATGCTGAAAATCCAGAACGTACAAAAGACCTTCTTCGCCGGAACCGTCAACGAACGGATTGCGCTGGCGAACATCGACCTGGAGCTGGCCGCCGGGGAATTCCTCACGGTGATTGGCAGCAACGGCGCCGGCAAATCCACACTGCTGAACATGGTTTCGGGCAAGCTGCGGCCGGACAATGGGTCAATCGTCATTGATGGCCAGGACGTCACCCGGCTGCAGGACCACCAGCGGGCCCGCTACATCGGCCGCGTGTTCCAGGACCCGATGGCCGGCTCCGCACCCCAGCTGAGCATTGAACAGAACATGTCCATCGCCTATGAGCGCGGCAAGTCCCGCGGACTGGGCTGGGGCGTCACCGCCAAAAAGCGTCAACTGTTCCAGGAAGAACTGAAGTCCCTGGAGCTGGGGCTCGAAGGGCGGCTGAAGTCCAAGGTCGGGCTGCTCTCCGGCGGCCAGCGCCAGGCACTGTCCCTGCTGATGGCCACATTCAGCGAGCCCAAGATCCTGCTGCTGGATGAGCACACCGCGGCCCTTGACCCGCAGCGTGCGGCGCTGGTCTCCCGCCTGACCGAGGAGATTGTGCGGCGGCACGGGCTCACCACGCTTATGGTCACCCACAACATGCAGCAGGCGCTTGATCTGGGCACCCGGCTGGTCATGATGCATGAGGGCCGGATCATCCTGGACCTGGACAGCAAGCAGAAGGCGGAGATGACGGTTCCGGATCTGCTGCACGAGTTCGAGAAGATCAAGGGCGGCCTGGACGACCGCACGATGCTTCAGTAGGCCAGGCGCAGCACCTGCTGAAAGTACAGCTGGGGGCCATGAATTATGCATATGCCCGGCCGGGTCCTCCCGGCCGGGCATTCTTGCGTGGTAGCCCGCAAGCTGTTGTAGTCCTGGACGTATTGGGAGGAGCTCCCCGCGTTTCCTCCTCACGTTCACGTTCCGAACCTGTTGCCTCTGCACGCCTCCGATGTGGGACATGCTTGCCAGTACGGGACTTTCCTGCGGGGCGCCACGGCAGGATTGTCCCGCGGCGGACGATTTGTCCCCAAACGGAGCACATGACGCAATCTTTCGGCGCGCACCGGCAGGCCCCACCGGACCGGACGGGAACCCGCCCAGCTTTCAAGGGGCACTTTCCGCCGTTTCGATGCGAAGGTGCCGGAATCTTTGGCATGCTTGGGTTTATGCCTAACCGAGCCGGTACCCCAGCCCAGCCATCCGACCTTGTTGACCTGAGCGCACTCCTGGATGCCTATTACGACGTCGCGCCGGATCTTTCCGATCCGGGACAGCGCGTTGCCTTCGGCACCTCGGGCCACCGCGGCAGTTCGTTGAACGCAGCTTTCAACGAACCGCACATCGCCGCCATCACGCAGGCGATTGTGGAGTACCGCACCGGTCAGGGCATCACCGGCCCCCTGTTCATGGGCAAGGACACCCATGCCCTCTCCGAACCGGCGCAGAACACCGCCTTGGAAGTCCTCGCCGGCAACGGCGTCGCCGTCCTCATCGACGCCCGCACCGGCTTCACGCCCACTCCGGCGCTGAGCCACGCGATCCTGACGCACAACGCCACCCGGACCGACCAGGCGGACGGGATCGTGATCACCCCGTCCCACAACCCGCCGGCCGACGGCGGCTTCAAGTACAACCCGCCCTCCGGCGGACCCGCCGACTCAGAAACCACCGCCTGGATCGCCAACCGCGCCAACGAACTCCTGGAAAACGGGCTGCGCGGCGTCAAGCGCATCCCCCTGGGACAGGCCCGGCTGGCGGATTCCGTGGGCACGTATGACTTCCTGCAGCATTACGTCGGCGACCTTGGCTCGGTGCTGAACATGGACGCGATCGCCGGCTCCGGCCTGCACATCGGCGCTGATCCCATGGGCGGAGCGTCAGTCGACTACTGGAGCGCGATCGGCGAGCAGTACGGCCTGAACCTCACCGTCGTAAATCCCAACGTTGACCCGCAGTTCGGGTTTATGACCCTGGACTGGGACGAGAAGATCCGCATGGACTGCTCCTCCCCCAACGCGATGGCCTCCCTGATCGCGCAGGCCGGCCAGTACGACATCGCGACGGGCAACGACGCCGACGCCGACCGCCATGGGATCGTCACCCCCGACGCCGGGCTGATGAACCCGAACCACTACCTTGCCGCGGCCGTGGAGTACCTCTACGCCAACCGCTCCGGCTGGCGCGGAGACGCGATGGTCGGCAAGACCCTGGTCTCGTCGTCCATGATCGACAGGGTCACCGCCAGCCTGGACCGCCGGCTCATGGAGGTCCCGGTGGGCTTCAAATGGTTTGTTCCGGGCCTGCTTTCCGGCGAGGTGGCCTTCGGCGGCGAGGAATCCGCCGGCGCTTCCTTCCTGCGCCTGGACGGCACCGCCTGGACCACGGACAAGGACGGGATTCTCCTGGCCCTGCTCGCCTCCGAAATCACCGCTGTCACCTCGAAGACCCCGTCCCAGCACTACCGCGAACTCACCAGCCGGTTCGGGGATCCGGTCTACGCGCGTGTCGATGCCCCCGCCACCCGGGAACAGAAGGCCGCGTTGTCCAAGCTGTCGCCGTCGGACGTCACCGCCACCACGCTGGCCGGCGAGGACATTACCGCGCGGCTGACCGAGGCGCCGGGCAACGGCGCGGCAGTGGGCGGACTGAAGGTCACCACGGAGAACGCCTGGTTTGCGGCCCGCCCCTCCGGCACCGAAGACGTATACAAGATCTACGCCGAGTCCTTTAAGGGCGCCGAGCACCTGCGCCAGGTCCAGGATGAGGCCAAGGCGATCGTCGACGGCGTCATTTCCTAGCTGATCCGCAAAATGCCTGCGGCTCCCGGATTTCCAGCCGGGAGCCGCAGGCGTTTTCAGCCGGAGCCGCTAAAGCAAGCGCCGCAGGATCCGGGACTTGAACCCGTTGTAGGGCGGATACGCAACCCGCAGGGTGTCCAGCAGCGTGCCCTTGGAAAACACCGGCCGCAGCTGGCTGAACGTGTCGAAGGAAGCCTTGCCGTGATAGGCACCCATTCCGCTGGCCCCCGCCCCGCCGAACGGCAGCTCGGGGACGGCCAGCTGCACGATCGCCGCGTTGTGGTTCACGCTGCCGGCCCGGACGCCTTCCTCGAACCGGCGCTGCTGCGCGGCTGAAGAGGTGAACAGGTAGGAGGCCAGCGGAGCCGGCCGGGAGTTGATGATGTCCATGGCCGCGCCGAGGTCGGGGACGGTCAGCACCGGCAGGATCGGTCCGAAGATTTCCTCCTGCATCACCGGGGCCTCCAGCGGAACGCCGGTCAGCACCGTGGGTTCCAGATAGAGGCTGTCCCGGTCGCTGCGCCCGCCCGTTGCCACCGTTCCATCGGAGAGGTAGCCGACGAGCCTATCGAAGTGATGCTCATTTACGATCCGACCGAAGTCCGGGCTCCGGGACGGGTCCTTGCCTACGAATTCGCGGATGGTTTTACCCAGCTGCTTCACCAGTTTCGGCGCCACTTCCTCGGTGGCGAGCACATAATCCGGTGCCACACAGGTCTGCCCCGCGTTCATCAGCTTGCCGTAGGCCAGCCGCCGGGCGATCGTGGCCAGGTTGCCGTCCAGCACGACGGCGGGAGACTTGCCGCCCAGCTCCAGGGTCACCGGGGTCAGGTGCTCGGCGGCCGCCCGCATCACCACCTTGCCCACGCGTTCTCCGCCGGTGAAGAAGATGTGGTCGAAGCGTTCCTTCAGCAACGCCTCGGACTCCGCCTGGGCGCCTTCGATGACCACCACGGCCTCAGTATCGAGGTACTCGGGCAGCAGGGATGCCAGCGTCCGCGATGTCGCCGGCGCCAGCTCGCTGGGTTTGAGGACTGCCGCGTTGCCGGCCGCGAGGGCGCCGATCAGGGGTGCGAGCAGCAGCTGCACGGGGTAGTTCCACGGTGCGATGATCAGCACAACTCCCAGCGGCTGGGGTTCGGTACGGGCCGACGCCGGCTGCAGGCCCAGCGGGACCGGCACCTTCCGGGCACGCGTCCAGTCGTCCAGGTGCTTGAGCGTGTACTCAGCCTCCGACCGGGTGATCGAGACCTCGGTCAGGTAGCCCTCCAGGGCGTTTTTGCCCAGGTCGGCGTCGAGGGCCGCGCAGAGTTCCGCTTCCCGTTCGGCGAGCAGCCTCAGCAGGGCCTTCAGCTGGCCGCGCCGCCACTGCAGCGGGCGGGTCCGCCCGGAATCGTAGGCTTTGCGGACGGCGGCAACTGTTTCGGGGATACTTCCGGAACCGGTATCCGCCCACAGATCTGTTTCGGCGCTCATGCGGCACCGCCGGCGCTGTGAGCCTCTCCGGTAATGCGGAAAATGCGTCCCGTAACTGAAATTCCCACGTATCGTCCATCCGTCACTGGCCGTAACCCCGGCCATCTGCCTTTGCCGATAATATGTCTTGGCGCAACATAGCGTGACAAAGTTGCCCCGCCGGTAACATTCTCCACGAATCATTCCCCCTTGTCCTTTGGAAGGCACACCTATGAGCAGGCTCGGCACAGACTGGACGATCCACGGCGATGGGAAGACCGTTCGGCCGGGTGCCTATGTAGCTCCCGACGAACGGCTTTCCTGGCCCCGGACCATCGGCATCGGCGCCCAGCACGTTATCGCCATGTTCGGTGCGACCTTCCTGGTTCCGCTGCTGACCGGGTTCCCGCCGGCCACCACTTTGCTGTTCTCCGGCATCGGAACCATCCTGTTCCTGATCATCACGGCAGGAAAAATCCCCAGCTACCTCGGGTCATCCTTCGCCTTCATTGCCCCTATCGGTGCCGCGGTGAACCAGCACGGTCCCGGCGGTGCCCTGGGTGGCATCATCATGGCGGGCGCTACGCTCTTCCTGATCGGCCTCGCGGCGCAGCTCGCCGGAACCCGCTGGATCCAGGTCCTGATGCCGCCGATCGTGACCGGCGCGATCGTCGCGCTGATCGGCCTGAACCTGGCGCCCACCACCAAAACCAATTACGAGGCCGGACCGCTCACCGCTACCGTGACCGTGGTGGCGATCCTGCTGTGCACCGTGCTGTTCAAGGGCCTGATCGGCCGCCTCTCCATCCTGATCGGGGTGCTCGCCGGCTACGTGGCCGCGATTCTCCAGGGCCAGGTTGATTTCGCCGCGATCAGCGAAGCCGGTTGGTTCGGCCTGCCGGAGTTCACCGCACCGACCTTCCACTTCAACGTCATCGGGCTTTTTGTTCCCGTGGTGCTGGTGCTGGTCGCCGAGAATATCGGCCACGTGAAGTCGGTGGCCGCCATGACCGGCCGCAACCTGGATCCGTACACCGGCCGGGCTTTGATGGCCGACGGCGTCGCCACCATGCTGGCCGGCTCCGGCGGCGGCTCGGGCACCACCACCTACGCCGAGAACATCGGCGTGATGGCCGCGTCCCGCGTGTACTCCACCGCTGCCTACTGGGTTGCCGGCATCGTTGCCGTATTGCTGAGCCTCTTCCCCAAGTTCGGTGCGCTGATCGCCACCATCCCCGCCGGCGTCCTCGGCGGTGCGGGCGTGGTCCTGTACGGCATGATCGGCATTCTTGGGGTGCGCATCTGGGTGGATAACCGGGTGAACTTCTCCAACCCGATCAACCTTTCAGTAGCTGGTGTGGCGCTGGTGGTTGGTATCGCCAACTACACCTGGAATATCGCCGGGCTCACGTTCGAAGGCATCGCGCTGGGCACGGCCGCCACCCTCGTGATCTACCACGGCATGACGGCGATCGCCCGCCTGCGCGGCACCATGCCGGACGAACCGCAGGAAGACGTCGGCGCCACGCCCTCCAGCCTCGGCTAGGAAAGGTTCAGCGAATAAGGTTCAGGCCCCTTCGAGGGCCGCACAGGTGGCCCGGGCGACGTAATAGTCTGCCCGGGCCATCGCTTCTTCGGGGCTCGGCGCCAGATCCAGCAGGCTGACCGCGGCCTCCACCCCGTACTGCGCCAGGACCTTGGGTTCCAACGTGATTTGCCCGGCGATCAGCACCACGGGGATCCCGGCGGCCGCTGCCATGCGGGCAACTTCCAGCGGTGCCTTGCCGGAGCGGGACTGGTCATCCAGAGAACCTTCACCGGTCAGGACCAGATCGGCGCCAGCCATCGCCGCGCCCAGCCCAACGATGCCCGCGATGAGTTCAAAGCCCGGTTCCAGCGTGGCATTGGTGAAGGCCAGGAACGCGGCGGGGAACCCGCCGGCCGCCCCGGCACCGGGAATGTCAACGTCGACGCCGGTGGCATCCTGCAGCAGCCGCGCCCAATTAGTCAGCGCCTCGTCGAGGAGCAGCCGCGCGGAGCTGTCGGCTCCTTTTTGTCCGCCGAATACCTGCGCGGCGCCGTCCGCTCCGGTCAGCGGATTGGTGACATCGGCGGCAATCCGGATGGTGACGCCCTCCAGACGGGGGTCCAGCCCGGAAGCGTTCACTGCTGCGGCGAGGGCCAGCCCGGCACCGCCGGGAGGAACCGGGCTGCCGTCAGCAGCCAGGATCTGCAGGCCAAGGGCCGAAAGCGCCCCGGCACCGCCGTCGGACATGGCGGAGCCGCCGATCCCGAGGATGATCTCCCGGGCACCCGCGTTGAGGGCCGCTGTGATGAGCTGTCCGCTGCCATAGCTGGACGAGGCCAGCGCGGTCTGCACAGAGGGTTCCACCAGCATCAGCCCGGAGGCACGTGCAGTCTCGAGGACCGCCGTCGTACCTTCCAGCGCCCACACGGCCGTGATTTCCCTGCCCAGGGGTCCGCGCACCCGGCTGGTTTGTTCCACGGCCCCGGCGGCCAGCGCCGCTTCGAGGGTTCCTTCACCGCCGTCGGCGACCGGCAGCCGGGTCACATCCGCATCCGGGTACACGGCGAGCACACCCTGAGCCATGGCTGTTGCGGCTTCTTCGGCGCTCAGGCTGCCTTTGAACTTATCCGGGGCTATGAGGACACGCATGGGTTCCATCCTGCCAGCGAACGCTCCCGTACGGGACAACGGGTGGGACAGTGGGCGGGGCTGCGCACGGGGCGGAAGCCCCGGTGGCGTTCTAGTCCGCCGCGCCCTGGGGCCAGGAAGCGCGGGAGCCAAGCACCGCCGCCAGCTTGTCGGCCCGGTCCGAGACCAGCCCGTCGACGCCGAGGTCCAGCAGGTGCTCCATCTGTTCCTGATCGTTGACGGTCCAGACGTGCACTTGGACTCCGGCCCGGTGGCAGCGCCGCAAGAACCCAGGAGTCACCACGGGAAGCGCCCCGTATCGCTGTGGCACCTGGACGCTCTGGAACCGCCCCACCCTGGCCACGATCCGCCCAAGGCCCAGGGGGGACAGCAGCAGCATCAGCGCTGTGCCGACGGACCCGGCGGAACTGGCAGCAGGCCGGTTCAGCCGACCCAGGCACTGGAGCCGGCGGCGGTCGGAGAAGGACGTGACCAGAACCCGGTCATGGGCCTGGTGCTTTTCGATGAGGGCAGCGAGCGCCCCGGCAGCGGCGGTGTCCTTGATATCAACGTTCAGGCGTATCTGCGGCCAGCGGACCAGGAGTTCCTCGAAGCTTGGAATGGGTTCCGTTCCCCCCACCCGCACATCCTTCAGTTCGCGCAGGCTTCTGGCCCCAATGGGCCCGCTGGCGTCCGTCACCCGGTCCAGCGTCTCGTCGTGGAAGGCCATCAGGACGCCATCACTGGTGGTCCGCACGTCCGTCTCCAGGTAGCCAAAGCCCAGTTCCACGGCAGCTTCGAAGGATGCCATGGTGTTTTCCAGACCCTCGGGGCTGAAACCGCGGTGGGACAGGCCAAGCGGGCCGGGACCGGCACCGGGGGCAGGCGGGAGGTAGTACGGCAGCGTATTCACAAGGTGTACCTTATCGTTCACCGCAGTACCGCTGACGGCAGGTACCGGTCCGCGCCGGAGGCAGCGTAACTACAATGTCAGCACCGCGGTGCGGGCGCGCGGTCCCGCGGGAACCACAGCAGCCAGGGAGGGAGCCGAATGCAGCAGCGTGGAGTCCCGGCCTGGCACCGCATCAAGCGCTTTCTGAGGTGGCCGGCGGACCTGCTGCGCGGAAGCCTGCGCCGGGCTCCGGTGACGCTGAGCTTCACCGCACTTTTCTGGCTGCTCGGCCTCCTCACATCATCCATCGTCTCCGGGCCGGAAGAACCACTGCTGGACTGGGTGAGCGTCTCCTCCGAGTCCCTGCCTGAATACTGGCCTTCTCTGCTGCTCTCCGCTTTCTGGGCCAACGGCCTGTTCGGCTACATCAGCGGAACGGTACTGGCACTGGTGATCGGGGTTCCCGCGGAGGGGCTCATGGGGAGCAGGCGCTTCCTCGCGGCCACCGTGGGCACCCAGGTGGCGGGCGCACTGCTCGCCACCGGGTTCGCTGCCGGTTCCGGGTTCTTCTTCGGAGAGTGGGGACGGGAGCTGACTGCGGAATCGTTTGTGGGACCGGTAGCGTTCCTGAGCGGAGCCGCCGCGGCAGCTACCGCCGGCCTCGAAACGCTCTGGCGGCGGCGCCTGCGGCTGATCCTCTTCACCCTGCTGGTGCTGCTGGCGCTGTATTCGGGTTCGTTCCAGGATGTGATGACCCTTGGCGCTGCCGTGGTCGGCGGGATCTGCGGCCCGCTGCTGTTCGGGCGCCGGCCGAGGATGCCGCGGAAGATCGCCTCCACCCGCCGGGAGGCACGCGTACTGGTGGCCCTGGCGGTGGCTGCCTCGGCGGCTGGTCCGGTTCTGGCAGCACTGAACGCCCACGCCGTGGGGCCGCTCTCCGTCCTGCGCTATCTGTTCACCTACGTCGAAACGACGGACCCGCAGGAACTGGCTGCCCTCTGCGCCGACACTGCGCAGCGGGCCGAGTGCAGTGCTGCGCGCTTTGAGCTGCGAGCCGGACCGGCCGGTTTCTTCCTGGCCACCCTGCCCCAGGTGCTGCTGGTGGTGTTCTCCGACGGGCTGCGGCGGGGCCGCCGGTTCGCATGGCTGGCTTCGCTGATCCTGCAGGCCGGCATGACGGTAGCCGCCGGGTACCGCGTTATCCGTTACCTACAGGGAGATCCTGCCGGGGAACGTTATGAGTTTGGGGTGGCGGAACAGCCACTCGCCCTGCTCCTGCCCATGCTGGTTCCGGTGGCGATCATCATCCTCCTGGCAGCGACCGGCCGGCTCTTTACTGTTTCCGCTCCGCCCGGGACGTACCGCAGGCTGCTGGCGACGGTTGCCGCTTCCGCGGGGGTGCTGGCCGCCAGCTATGTCGGCGGCGGGTTCCTGTTCCGGACGGGCTTCAGCCCGGAAGCGACTGTCCGGACCCTGCTGGCCGACCTGCCTTACCGCTTCCTGCCGGTCCTGGAGCTGCGCAACCACTCACCCGCCATGCTTCCCCAGACCCTGCCGACGGCGATCCTCTACGAAGGTGTGGGCGTCGCGTTCTGGGTGCTGGCCTGCATCTTCCTCCTGCGCTCTTTTCTCCTTCCGGCACCGGACAAACATGCGGCGGATGAGGCCAGGGCACGGACCCTGCTGATGGACTACGGCGGGAGCACCCTGTCCTGGATGACGCTTTGGGCCGGTAACTCCTACTGGTTCGCTCCATCCGGGAACTCGTACATCGCGTACCGGGAGAGCTTCGGGGTGGCGCTGACCTTGGCCGATCCGGTGGGGCCGGCGGCCGAGCGGCGGCAGACGGTAGAAGGCTTCACGGCGTTTTGTGCCGAACAGGGAATCACCCCGTGTTTCTACTCCGTCGGGGCCGAGACCGAGGAGATTACCTCGGGTCTTGGGTTTTCCAGCCTGCAGGTCGCGGAGGAGACCATCCTGGAACTCGGCGCACTGGAGTTCAAGGGCAAGAAATTCCAGGACCTGCGCACCGCACTGAACCGTGCGGGGCGAGCCGGTATTCGGGCGGAGTGGACTACCTACGCCGACGCTCCCCTCTCGGTAATCGACCAGCTGCACATCATTTCCGAGGAATGGGTGGCGGATAAGCAGATGCCGGAAATGGGCTTCACCCTCGGCGGGCTGGAGGAGATGGAGGACCCCAGCGTCCGCCTGCTGCTGGCCGTCGACCAGGACCGGACAATCCACGGCGTTACCTCCTGGCTTCCGGTCTATCAGGACGCCGAAATCCAGGGTTGGACGTTGGACTTTATGCGTCGGCGCAGCCGGGGTTTCCCAGCAGCCATGGACTTCCTGATCGCCTCGGCCGCGTTGTCGCTGCAGGCGGAGGGCTGCCGCTTCCTCAGCCTCTCCGGGGCCCCGTTGGCACGGGCCAGGGACAGGGAGGGGCAGGAACAAAACCCGCCGGTGCTGGACTGGCTCCTGGACCGGCTGGGAGCAGCCCTGGAGCCGGTGTACGGCTTCCGGTCCCTGCTGGCCTTCAAAGCCAAGTTCCAGCCCCTGTATGTGCCGCTCTATATGGCCTACAGCGACGCCGCCTCCCTGCCAGCAATCGGAAACGCCCTCAGCCGCGCCTACCTTCCCCATGTGTCAGTCGGCCAGGGACTGAGCATGGCCCGCCGCATCGTCGGTTCCCCACGGTGAGGGGGCGCCTCCGGTGAATGCCGCACTGACCTCGGGCATCATTCCGGTCGCAGCCCTGTGCCTGGGTGCACTGTCTGTGGCCTGGCTCTGCTGGGGCCGGCACCGGCACCTCACCAGGGTCATCCCCCTGGCTGCGCTCAGCGCAGCGGGCGCCACCGCCCTGCTGTTTTTCCTCGCGGAGTACGTTTTCTCCTGGTGGGACGCGTCCTTTCCGCGCCATCTCTACATCTATGCCTTCCTCGCCATATTTGCGGAATTCCTGGCGGTGCAGCGCTTTCTCACCGCCAGGGGAACCGCAGGACGGCTACTGTCCGTCCTCGCGGCAGCCCTCGTCCTCGCTGCCCTGTTCAGCGGGGTGAATACGGCCTACGGCCAGTACCCGACGTTTGCCTCGCTCTTCGAACAGCCCGGGACTGCGAGCGGGAACCTGCCCACGCGCGCACCGCCCAGCCCCGTGCCCGTCCCGGTCACCGAGCAGACCTGGCAGCCGCCGGAAGATATGCCGGCGACGGGCAGCGTCTACTCCGTCAGCATTCCAGGGTCAGGGTCCGGCTATCAGTCGAACCCTGCCCTGGTATACCTTCCGCCGGCGTACCTTGCCTCTTCGCCCGCACAGAACCTCCCGGTGCTGGTGCTGCTCCACGGGCAGCCGGGTTCCCCCTCCGACTGGTTCACCGCCGGGCAGCTGGCCGGGGTGATGGACGATTTCGCCGCTGCGCACGGCGGGCTGGCCCCCGTCGTCGTGGTTCCAGACCTGTCCGGCGGCGGCGCGGCGAATTGGCCGCTGTGCCTTGATTCGAACCTCAGCAAGTCTGCAACGTACCTCGCCG
Source organism: Arthrobacter sp. (assembly GCF_031988865.1). Taxonomy (NCBI): domain Bacteria; kingdom Bacillati; phylum Actinomycetota; class Actinomycetes; order Micrococcales; family Micrococcaceae; genus Arthrobacter; species Arthrobacter sp. Next base: position 15,576 of record NZ_DALZXY010000031.1, on the reverse strand, counting down.
TGGACCTCCCGGCCTGGGTCAGGGCGAACCTGGCTTCCGGGCTCACGGACGCCAGGCAATGGGCGGTAGGCGGGTATTCCTACGGCGGCACGTGCTCGATGCAGCTCGCGGTGAATTTCCCGCAGGTATATCCAACGTTCCTGGACATCGCGGGCGAAAATGAGCCCACGGTTCCCGGCGGCCGCGACGCGCTGGTCAACCTGTATTTCGGCGGCGACTCCGCGGCTTTCACGGCGCAGAATGCCTTGGACCGGCTGGGCGCACAGCAGTTCCCCGACAGCGCGGGCATCATCGTGGTCGGCAAGGGTGACGCGGTCTACGCCCCCCAGGGACAACAGGTGTACGACGCCGCCAAGGCCGCCGGCATGGATGTCCAGTTCCAGGAGCTGGACGGAGGGCACTCGTGGGCCGTTTGGAAGGCCGGCCTGGTTAACAACCTCGACTGGCTTTCCGGGCGCCTTGGCATAATTGGACAATGATCGACGCCGCCCGCAACCAGCTGCAGCGCCTGCTCGCTGCTGCCGCCAGGCTGCTCGGGGGGCACGGGCTGCTTCTCCTCACACTGGCAGCCGGACTGATTCCGGCCCTGCTCCTGACCTTTGCCGCCGCCGAAGTCTATGACGCCGTGGTGGAAGAGGACGGCGTCGCCGGGCTGGACCAACCAGTGCTGGAGGCGGCCATCGCCGTCCGCAGTCCCGCGCTGGACACCGCCGTGACCTGGCTGACGAACCTCGGCGGGACGGTGGGCCTGCCGCTGATCGCCGCGGCTGCGGTGCTGGCTCTGTGCTGGTGGAAACGCTCGTGGACCCCGCTGCTGCTGGTGGCGACGGCAGCTGCGGGTTCGCTGCTGCTGACGGTTGCCGGAAAGTCGATAGTGGGCAGGCTCCGGCCTCCCCTGGATGACGCCGTTCCGCCGTATGAGTACTCAGCGTCGTTTCCGAGCGGCCATTCCCTGAATTCGATGGCGGTTATCGGGACGCTGGCGTACCTCCTGGTCATTTACCTCCGCTCGCGCCGCGCAAGGATCGCAGTCATCACCGGGGCTGCATTGTTTATTGCGGCGATCGGGCTGAGCCGCGTCTACCTGGGCCACCACTGGCTCACCGATGTGCTCGTCGCGTGGACGCTGGGCCTCGCCTGGCTCGCCATCATCATCACCGTGCACCAGGTACTCCGCCGGCGGCGGGCTGCCGGCCCGGCCTGAGGACCGGAAACTACAGCTCCCGGAGGAGGTCCTCCAGGACCTGCGCCACGCCGTCTTCGGCGAAGGGCGGGGCGACGGCGTACGCGGCAGCCAGCACCTGCGGGTGTCCGGAGGCCATGGCATATCCGCGGCCGGCCCAGCCCAGCATGCGCAGATCATTGGGCATGTCCCCGAACGCCACGACCTCGTCGGGCAGGATGCCCCGCGAACGGGCATACTCAGCCAGCGTGACCGCCTTGTCCAGTCCCGAAGCTGACATCTCCAGCAGCGGGACGGCCGGCGCGGAGTGCGTGGTTGAAACCAGATGCGCGACCGCCGGCTGGACGGTGCCCAGGAACTCGTCGGGATGCACGCCCTCCACCCGGGCCAGGAACTTCACCACGCGTGCATCGGTTCCCAAAGTCGCTGTTAGGGGTGCGGGCGTGACTGCGCCGAGCAGTTCTGTTGCGGCCGATTCCAGGAAACCCGGTTCCAGGTGGAAGCCTTCCACGGTTTCCGCGGCGAAGCGGACCGCTGGATACAGGCTGCGGATAATTCCGGCGGCCGTGAACATCCCGTCCAGGTCCAGGGGCTGGGACCAGGTGACCTTCCCGGCCTCCAGGTCATAGAGGATGGCCCCGTTGGAGCAGATGACGGTGCCGGTGTGGCCGAGTTGCTCACGCAGCGGAGTCAGCCAGCGCGGCGGACGTCCGGTCACGAACACAACTTCGATTCCGGCGTCGATGCATTTGCGGAACGCATTTACCGTCCGGTCACTGATCCTGTTGTCCGGTCCCATGATGGTCCCGTCCAGGTCACTTGCCACCAGCCGCATGTCCCGCCCTTCCCTCGGCCTCCAGCCTAGCCGGACCGGGGCGGTTGCGCCGCCGGCTCGCCAGCGTCGCAGCTTCCCGGCAGGCCCTGCTGTTCCTCCGGGGCGGCGGCTACAGCAGTTCGGAGCGGTAGGGCGGATCGGCGCCCGGACGGGACACGGTGATGGCAGCGGCGCGCGCTGCGTAGGCCAGGATCGCTTCGAGGTCCCCGACGCCGATCTTCTGCAGTTCGGTCCGGCGGGCGGCGCCGTCGAAACCGCGGTCCATCAGTCCCGCCAGCAGGGCGGCCATAAAGGAATCCCCGGCACCGACTGTGTCTGCGACGGTCACAGTGACGGCGGGGATCTGGGAGGTGCCGGACGCGGCGACGGCCCACGGGCCCTGGGAACCGCGGGTCACGACGACGATCGCCGGACCCATGCCGAGCCAGCGCCTCGCCGCGGTTTCCACCGGTTCGTCCGGGTAGAGCCAGGCCAGGTCCTCATCCGAGGCCTTCACGACGTCGGCCAGGCGGACGAATTTCTCCGCCTGCTCCCGCGCGTAGGACACGTCGGTGATGATGGTGGGGCGGCAGTTCGGGTCATAGGTGATGGTGGCCTGGGTGTGCGCCCGCTCGACGGCGGCAAGGACTTCATGCGAGCCCGGCGAGAGCATCGTGGCAATGGACCCGGTGTGCAGCAGGGTGGTTCCCTCCAGGAGCCGCGGCAGCGCCTCGGCCAGCCCGGGAAGCGTCCATTCGAGATCAAAGGTATACCGCGCTCCTCCGGCCGGATCGAGGGTCGCGGTCGCGACGCTGGTCGGCAGGTTATCGGCGGGCAGCGCGTTCAGGACGGAATTGGCCTTGAGGTGCTCGGCGATGAGGGCACCGTAGGCATCCTGGCCGAACCGGCCCACGAACTGGACCGGGCGGCCCAGCCTGGCCATACCCACGGCAACGTTCAGCGGGCTGCCTCCGGGATGGGACCTGCGGGGCGCGGTATCGCTGAGAACTTCGTCGATAAGGGCTTCGCCGATGACTGTGAGCACGCCCTCAACCTATCGAGTGAACCGGGGCTGCGCTACCCGGCGGCAGCGTTGGCAGCGGCTTTGGCCGCAGCGCCGAGTGCCTGGACGACGCCGTCCCAGGCCGGTGTGCCGGGAGTGATCATGGCGTAGTGGTCGCCCGGAACCAGGCGCAGCTCCGCGTGGCCGCCCGCCGCCGTCGCCGCTGCCACGTAGGACTGCGACAGTTCCAGCGGAACCGTTGTGTCCTGGTCTCCGTGCAGCACGAAAACCGGAATCCCGGCCGGGACCTGCTGCACGGGGTCGGCTTCCCGGTACCGTGCCGGGTCCTCGTCCGGGTCCGCACCAAGGAAGTTGCGGACCGCTCCGTTACTCAAACCCAGCTGGTGCGCCCGGCGCAGGTCCAGCAGCCCGGACTGGCTGACGACGGCGGCCAGCGGCACGCGGGTGCCCGGGGCGGTGGTGGTCCCCGTTCGGCTGCTCCCGGTGCTGCTGTTTCCGGTGCTGCGGGTTCCGGCAGCCCAGACCGCGAGGTGGCCGCCGGCGGAGTGGCCCAGCCCGATGACCGGCTGCGGAACGGTCCCGCCGGGGCGCGCGAACTCCGGCAGGTCCGCAAGCGCGTCGATACCGGCGGCAATGTCGGAGCAGGTCTCCGGCCAGCCGCCGCCGCTGCCCGCGCGCCGGTACTCGAGATTGACTGCTGCCCAGCCACGGGAGGCGAGGTCTGCCGCCCCGGGCCGGCAGAGGTCCAGGGTGTAGGCCGCCCGCCAGTACCCGCCATGGATGAGGACTACGGTTCCCCGGATCGGGGTCCCTGCGGGCGGCAGGGTCAGCTCCCCGAACTGGTCCGGGTGCCTTCCGTACTCAAACCGTTCCGGCATGCAGGCCTCCTCTGTGCCGGCAGCCTTCTCCCGCCCGCTGCCGCTTGACCGCGGCCGCTTGGGCGGGCAGCGCACGCTCCGGCCGCCGTCGTCCTAATCTGGAGATGAGCCTATCCACCCGGAGCGGGCCGCGCCGTGCTCCGTCACCGGCGTGCCCTAGGCTGGCAGAAACGGCGAAAGGACAGACGTGAGTGCGTGGGACACCCTGGATGACCGGCTCCGGCCAATAGTCCAGGCCAGCACGGATGAGTATGCGCGGGTCCGCCCGGCGCTGGAATCCGTGACGGCGGATATGGAAGCGAGCCTGCGGGCGGTCTTTGCGGACAGCCAGGTTAAACCGCTGTTCATCGCCTCACGCACCAAATCGGTGGAATCCTTCAGGGACAAGGCGTCGCGGACGCTTCCAGCCGAAGATCCGGACGAGGTTCCAACCTTGTTGTTTCCGGACCCGCTGCGGAACCTGACGGACCTGGTGGGGGTTCGCGTGATCATGACCCTGCCGCACGAAGTGGATGAGGCTGCGAACCTGATCAAGCGGCAGCGTGCCGAGTTCGACTGCCGCGGCGACCGGGAAAAGGACATCGGCTCAATCGAGTCCGGCACCTACGGCTATTCCAGCCGCCACCTGATCCTGCGCACCATCCAGAATGAGGTGGTACGGGAGTACCACCGGCTGCTGGAGCCCGCGCAGAAGCCCAACGGCAGCTATCTCTTCGAGGTGCAGATCCGTACCGTACTGGCGCATGCGTGGTCGGAAATCGAGCATGACATCCGGTTCAAGGCCGGGGATCCGCGGGCGTGGAGCCCGTACTTCGACCGGCAGTTCATTGCCACGGCCGCCATGCTGGAGACCGTGGAGAATGAGTTCGCCGAGCTGCACGAGAGGTACGAGACGGTCACCGGCTTCTGGGACGAGGACGGTGAGGGCAGCGCCCCGCTGACCCCGAACCGGATCCGCGACATCTGGATGACGCTGCTGCCGCACGTGAACCGCAAGGCCGGTGACGACTGGGGCTGGGCCGCCGAACTGCTGGCCGCCCATGGCCTGAAAACCACCATGGATCTTGCCGGGCTGCTCCAGGCCGACGCCATTACCCGGGTCCGGGAGGCCCTCGACCACCGCTACTCCCCCGGCCCCGACCGGCTGCTGGATGACCTGCTGCTCTGGCGCTTCGGCAAGGCGCACATCGACCTCACTGCCGAACCGGAGGACGCCCCGGTCAAGCCGCGGCGCGAGTCCCTGGGCCGGCGCTACCGGCAGATGCAGCTCTACCGGGCGCGCCAGGACTGACTTTCTGGATTTTGCAGCGGTTTGAGGCGCTGCCCCGGGTAGGTTCTAGACTGAACCGCGCCTGACGAGAGTCGCTGGAGGCAGCATCTGGTCCGCGGCCGCGGTTTTTCCGACCGGATGCTGCGCTTCCTCTGCCTGGCAGGCTGCGCTGCCCGCCAGGGGTGCGGTTGCCAGCTGCGCGAAGCGCTCTCCCAGCCGCCGGGCATCCACTCGTACCGTGGTGAGCGGCGGGACAGTGAGGCCTGCCAACGGGATATCCTCGGCTCCGATGACGGCCAGGTCCGCGGGAGCGGACAGGCCGTGCGCCGCCAGGCCCGCCAGCAGGGCGAACGCATATTCGTCGTCGAAGCCACAGGCAGCAGTCACCGGCTCCGGCCCCTGCCGCCAGCGCCCGATGATTGGCGCCGCGCTCTCCGGGGACAGGCTCATCGGTTCAACCTTGGGGTTGGGAAGGCCGAGCCGGTCACACGCCTCCCGGATGGCCGCCAGCCTGACCTCAACCCGCCATCCATAACTGGGATCCGCCGGCACGGCCACCCCGATCCTCCGATGCCCGGCGGCTGCCAGATGCGTGATCTGCAGTCCGCCGATCCCGAGATCGGGGGAACTCGGATCCGCCAGCTGGCCCTGCAGCGTTGCGACTGGAATTCCGGTGGCCCGCACGGCTTCCAGCTCGGCGTCGTCGAGCGGTGCGATGAGGATCAGCGCGGCTGGCGCCAGTGAACGCACCAGGTCCACGGCACCGCCCCGGGAGGGCAGCCGGTGCGCGATCAAGCGCAGCCCCTGCCGTTCCACCCAATCGCTGGCGGCGTCGAGCACCATTGCCAGCGCCCGCCCCAAGGGCTCTGGCGGCAGGAGCATCAGCACCAGGTCGCTGCGTCCGCGGCGAAGGGTGCGGGCGGCTGCGGAAGGGGTATACCCAAGGTCCTGCGCCGCTTTCAGCACCCGCTGCCGGGTGGCTGGCGAAATGCTCTGGGCTGAGCGGCCGTCCAGCACGTAGCTGACAGTGGCCCGCGAGACCCCCGCGGCTCGTGCGACATCGTGCGATGTGACCTTGCGGTGCAATGGATTCCCTTATCTACATTGGGCTTCTCTTGGACCTGCCCGGCCGTGCTCTTTTACCTTCCTGACGATACACTTAAGACACACGTTACTTACACGTGTAAGTAACGTTAATCAGACGGCCGCGCACCCACGGCCGCCCCTCAGTGAAAGGAACGTCCATGGCGGCAAGCAAGCCCCTGACAGCACGGAACACCATCGAAGAGTGGCTGGCGCACCCGGAGGGCGGCCCCATCCTGCGCGGTTTCCTTGCACAGAGCGGCAGCGATGAAGCATCACTCGGCGCCACCCGGAGCCGGAAGCTCCAGCAGCTGGTCGGCCAGAGCCAGGGACAGCTGCCGCAGGCTGCGGTGGATGAACTGGTTCGGCAGGCCAATGGTGGAGTGATGCCGGAGCTCGAAGTAACGGTCCTGCCCACCGTCGAAGGCCGTTTCGAAGGACGCACCGTCATCGTGACCGGCGCCGGCTCAGGCATCGGGCGTGCCACCGCCGCCCGGATCGTCCGGGAAGGCGGCCGCGTGATTGCGGTGGATATTGTTGAAGACCGCATCAAGGACCTCGCCGGCGAACTGGGAGAAGCAGTTGTTCCCGTGGCAGCGGATCTCACCGACCTGGCCGCCGTTGACCGGATCATCTCCGCTGCCGGCAGCTCCATCGACGCCCTGGCCAACGTGGCCGGCATCAACGATGATTTCAGCCCACTGCACGAGGTCTCCGATGCCATGTGGCAGCGTGTGTTCGCGGTGAATGTTGACGGGCTGGTCCGCCTGACCCGCGCCGTGCTGCCGTCGATGCTGGAGGCCGGCCGCGGCTCGATCGTCAACATCACCTCCGAGGCAGGGCTGCGCGGCTCCGCGTCCGGCGTGGCCTACACCGCCTCCAAGCACGCCGTTGTGGGGATCACCCGCAGCGCCGCCTTTATGTATGCCAAGGAAGGCATACGTATCAATGCTGTTGCCCCCGGCGGTGTTGCCACCGGCATTCCGATGCAGGGCAAGACCTCCGAGTACGGTATAGCCCGCCTCGACCCGACCCGGGTGAACGTCCCGAGCATCGCTTCCGCTGAAGAACTCGCGGCCTCGATCACCTTCCTGCTCAGCGACGATGCCGTGAACATCAACGGCGCGATCCTGCCTTCCGACGGCGGCTGGTCCGCGGTCTAGGGATCCATCAGCCCCACCCAACGACGGTGGCCGCCGTCGTGCTGTCCCGGGTTAGCCGCCGGAGACCGCCGCTGCGAGCTTGTTCAGTGATTCTTCCAGTTCTTCCTTGCTGATCACCGGGAAGGAGACGGTCTTCAGGATCTTCGGGTCCGTGACCTTGGCCCAGTCGTACGTGAGCGTCACTTCCGTGCTGTCCGAGCCAAGGGCCTGCAGCTCCCAGACCCATTCCCAGCCCGTGGGCTCCGTACCGGCCACAGCTGTCTGCCAGGCCAGCAGCTTGTTGTGATCGAAGCCGGTGACATGGTTGTCCGTCTTGTAGTCACCCATCTTCGCGTTGTGCATGTTCATGGTGAAGACGTCCCCAACTGCGGCAATGCGGTTGGTCTTCTCGTCCGAGATCACCATGCCCGAGCCGTCCACCTCATGGTGCCGTTCTGGATTCGAGAGCAGGTGGAAGAGATCCCCTGCCGGTGCGTCGATGATGCGGGAGACAGTAATGGTCTGCTGTTCGTTGGACATATTTCTCCTTCGTGTAGACGGATTCTGCCATCCCGGCACGGGCGGTTGCCCGGCGCGGGAAATCTAATCGGTGGTTGACCGCTGCGCCTCTTCGAGGTTCCACCCGCTGATAAAGGGCGGGTCCTGGCCCTCGTCCCGGGTGTACTCGCGGCAGCGCTCCCGTTCGTCCTGCAGCCACTGCCGGAATCCGGCCTGCGTGGATCCGAGCGACGGTACCCGGTCCAGGACATCGATGGCCAGCTGGAACCGGTCGATCTGGTTCAGCATGGCCATGTCGAACGGCGTGGTGGTGGTGCCTTCTTCCTTGTAGCCGCGCACGTGCAGGTTGTTGTGGTTGGTGCGTCGGTAGGTCAGGCGGTGGATCAGCCAGGGATAGCCGTGATAGGCGAAAACGATCGGCTGATCCTTGGTAAAGAGGGTGTCGAAGTCCCGGTCGGAGAGCCCGTGCGGGTGCTCGGCGGAGTCCTGCAGCCGCATCAGGTCCACCACATTGACCACGCGGATCCGCAGCTCGGGCAGCCGCTCCTTGAGCAGCGCCGCGGCGGCCACGGTTTCCAGGGTGGGTACATCCCCGGCACAGCCCATTACGACGTCGGGATCCGGCTTGGTGCCCGGCCCGCTGTCCTCGCTGCCGGCGAAGTCCCACACCCCGATGCCGCGCTTGACGTGCAGCTTCGCTTCCTCGGGATCCAGCCAGACCGGGGCCGGCTGCTTGCCGGAGATCACCACGTTCACCCGGTTCCGGGTCCCCAGGATGTGCTGCGCGACGGCCAGCAGCGTGTTGGCGTCCGGCGGCAGGTACACCCGGATGACATCGGCCTTTTTGTTCACCACATGGTCGATGAAACCGGGGTCCTGGTGCGAGAAGCCGTTGTGGTCCTGCTGCCAGACGTGGCTGGAGAGCAGGTAGTTCAGGGAGGCGATGGGCTGCCGCCACGGCAGTTCGCGGCTGACCTTCAGCCATTTGGCGTGCTGGTTGAACATGGAGTCGACAATGTGGACGAAGGCTTCATAGCAGTTGAACACGCCGTGCCGGCCGGTCAGCAGGTACCCCTCCAGCCAGCCTTCGCAGAGGTGTTCGCTGAGCACCTCCATCACCCGGCCGCTGCGGGCCAGGTGTTCATCCACGGCCTCGATCCGCTGCTGCCAGACCTTGTCCGTGACCTCGTAGACCTCCTGCAGCCGGTTCGACGCCGTCTCATCCGGTCCGAAGATACGGAAGTTCTCCGGATTCAGCCGGATGATCTCGGCCAGGTAGCGGCCCAGGTTCAGCATGGGAGAGACCCGTTCGCTGCCCGGCTGGGCGGTCTCGACGGCGAAGTCGGCGTAGGCGGGCAGCCGGAGGTCACGCAGCAGGTGCCCGCCGTTGGCGTACGGGGTGGCGCTCATCCGGGCATCGCCCGCCGGTGCCAGGGCGGCGATTTCTTCGCGGAGCCGGCCGTCTCCGTCGAAAAGTTCCTCCGGCCGGTAGGACTGCATCCACTCCTCCAGCTGCGCCAGGTGCTCCGGATTCTCGTGGACCTCGGAGAGCGGCACCTGGTGGGCCCGCCAGGTGCCCTCGACCTGCTTGCCGTCCACTATCTGCGGCCCAGTCCAGCCTTTGGGCGACCGGAATACGATCATCGGCCAGCGCGGGGCATGCTCCCCGGCTCCGGCTGCCCGCGCTGCATCCGCCGGGGACGCAGCCTTCTCCCCGGTCCGGTAGGGCTCCTGGATGGCCCGGATCTCGGCAAGGCAGGTGCTCAGCGCGGCGGCGAAGTCCTCGTGGGCGGTTCTGGTTGCGGCGGGGTCCTCCACGGTGACCACGTGCGGGTGGAAGCCGTAGCCTTCCAGCAGCTTGAGCAGCTGGGATTCGGGCATCCGCGCGAGGACAGTCGGGTTGGCGATTTTGTAGCCGTTCAGGTGCAGGATCGGCAGCACCGCGCCGTCCACTGCCGGGTCCAGGAAACTGGTCGAGTGCCAGCTGGCGGCGAGCGGGCCGGTTTCCGCCTCGCCGTCGCCGATCACGGCAGCGGCAATGAGGTCCGGATTATCGAACACGGCGCCGTAGGCGTGGGCCAGTGAGTACCCGAGTTCCCCGCCTTCGTGGATGGACCCCGGGGTCTCCGGGGCGGCGTGGCTGGGCACTCCGCCGGGGTAGGAGAACTGCTTGAACAGCATGCGGAGCCCATCTTCGTCCAGGCCCACATGGCTGTAGATCTCCGAATAGGTGCCTTCCAGCCAGGCGTTGGCGACATTGGCCGGCCCGCCGTGCCCGGGTCCGGTGATGAACAGGAACGGCTGTCCGGATTCGTTAATCAGCCGGTTCAGGTGGGCGTAGATGAAGTTCAGGCCGGGGGTGGTTCCCCAATGGCCCAGCAGCCGCGCCTTCACGTCTCCGGGGTCCAGGGGACGGCGCAGCAGCGGATTATCCCGCAGGTAGATCTGCCCGGCGGAGAGGTAGTTCGCCGCCCGCCACCATGCATCCACGCCGTCCAGTTCGGGTTCCGGTGGCACGGCAGTGCCGGGCAGGCGCGTCTGGGCTGTTCGGGTGTCGGTCATGTTCGGGGCTTCCTCCCGGTTGGGGCGTTTAGACGGTTTCTTGAACTTCCGGAACTTCCGGCACGACGTCGGACGGCCGTTTGTCCGGGCGCAGCCCGCGCCAAACCGGGTGGCGGAGCTTGCCGGTGCCTGTGCGCTCCGCGTAGGTCACCTCGCCGACCAGGACCGGCCGGACCCAGCGGGCATCGGCGGCATCGGCCCGGGGAACGTCGTCCAGCGGCGGGGTTTTGCGGCCCAGTTTCTTCAGGCGGGAGCCGACGACGGCCAGGTCCCGTTCGCTGAGACCCGATCCCACCCGGCCGATGTACGTCAGCTCGGTCCCCTCCGGGATCGCGACCAGCAGGGAGCCGACCTTGTTCGCCCGGTTTCCCTGGCCCGGACGCCAGCCGACCACCACCACTTCCTGGGTGAGCTGGTTCTTGAGCTTGATCCAGCTGCGCGAGCGCTGGCCCGATGAGTAGGAACCGCCCAGCCGTTTGGCCACCACGCCTTCCAACCCCAGGTCCTTGCTGGCGGCCACGGCCTCGTCCATGGACACCTCCAACGCCGGCGGAACCTGGACGTGGCCATCGGCTTCCGCGGATTCCACGGCCTGTTCCAGGATTTCGCGTCGCTGTGCGTAGGACAGGTCCGCCAGGGAGTTACCGTCCAGCCACAGCAGGTCAAAGGCCATGAACTGCACCGGAGTCTTCGCTGCGGCCGCTTCGGCGTCTTTGGCACGGGTCAGGTGCATCCGCGGCTGAAGCAGGCCAAAGTCGGGCCGTCCAGCCTTGTTCAGTGCCACAATCTCGCCGTCGAGCACCGCCCGCTCTCCGTTCAGCCGGCTGCCCAGCTCCTGCAGCTCGGGGTAGGCGATGGTCATGTCGTTGCCGTTGCGGCTCAGCAACCGGGTTCCTTCCGGGGTGACCTCGGCGATGGCCCGCACGCCGTCCCACTTCAGCTCGAACGCCCATTCGGCGTCGTCGTTGACATCCGCCCGGGTACCCAGCGTGGCGAGCATTGGCTTCAGCGCGGGCATCCCGGACTCCCGGACGTCCGCTTTCACCGCCGCCGCGTCCGGCAGGGGCAGGGGACCGGGACGGGATTTCGCTGCGGCGGATACCGTCTGCACCGCATTTTCGTCCGAAGACTCCGGCTGTTTCCCGCCGCGGGAGGAATCCACTGGGTCATCGGTGTGCTCCGCGGGTCCGGGCCGCTGGTCCTTCATCAGGTGCAGCAGCCAGTTGCTTTTGCCCTCCTCACCGCCGGTGTGGATAAAGGCGAAGCGCCGGTCCGCCGAACCGTCCCGGGCCAGTCCGCCGTCGGGCTGGCCGTGGACGGTGGCGATCACTTCCTTGCCCGGACGCCATTTCTCCGCTTCGTAGGTCCCGTGGTCCCAAATGATGACTTCCCCTGCACCGTATTCGCCCTTGGGGATGGTGCCCTCAAATCCGCCGTAGTCGAGCGGGTGGTCTTCAGTCTGCACGGCCAGGTGGTTCTTGTTCGGGGTGGTGGGCGGACCCTTGGGCACGGCCCAGGAAACCAGTACGCCGTCCCGCTCCAGCCGGAAGTCCCAGTGCAGGCGCCGGGCGTGGTGCTCCTGGATGACAAAGCTGTTGCCGTTTCCTTCCACGGCCACCGTCTCGTGCGGCACGGGTTCGGGGGTTTTGGCGGCGTCGCGCATGCTGCGGTATTTGTGCAGCTTGTCCTGCGGCCCGCCGGTTTCCGCAGGAAGGGCAGCGGCATCCGCTTCTCCGCCATGCATTCCCCCGAGCGGGTCGCCGATGTCCTCGATCCGGGCCAGGACCTGCTCGTAGCTCAGCTGGCCCAGCTCCGGGTCCTCCAGCTCCGCCCAGGTGCGGGGCGCGGCAACCGTGGGGTGGAACCGTCCGCGCAGCGAGTACGGGCAGATGGTGGTTTTGTTCGCGTTGTTCTGGCTCCAGTCCACCAGGACCTTGCCTTTGCGCAGCGTCTTCTTCATATCGCTGACCACCAGGTCCGGATGGTCAGCCTCGAGGGCCCGCGCCAGTTCATGGGCGACGGCGCTGACGTCTTCGGATGTCTGCCTGCGGTCCAGCGCGGCATAGAGATGAATGCCCTTGGAACCGCTGGTGACCGGCCGGGCATCCAGTCCCATATCTGTCAGGATGCCGCGGGCCAGCCGGGCGACCTCGGCGCACTCGGCCAGCGAGGTCCCTTCCCCGGGATCAAGGTCCAGCACCAGCCGGTCCGGGTTCTGCCTGACCCCGCGTGGACCAAACTGCCACTGCGGGACGTGGATTTCCAGGGCCGCGAGCTGCGCCAGCCAGGTGAGCGTGGCGAGGTCGTTGACCAGCGGGTAAACGGTGGCGTGGTCCTTATGTTCAATCGAGTACCGTTTCACCCAGCTGGGCGCGGAATCATCGATGTTCTTCTGGAAGAACACCTCTCCGGGCTTCTCCGGGGTGCCGACGCCGTTGACCCACCGTTTGCGGGTGGCTGGACGGTTGCGGGCATACGGGATCATCACGTCGGCGATCGCCGCATAGTAGGAAAGCACGTCGGCCTTGGTGGTTCCAGTTTCCGGGTAGAGCACCTTGTCCAGCGACGTCAGGCGCAGACGGTGTCCGTCCACGCTGACCGTTTCCCGCTGCTTCGGGCTTGTTCCCGTTCTCGCCATGCCCTCTAGTCTTACCGGGATCGAGGGCCGATTGCCAGTAGAGATCAGCATGCTTACAAAATGTTGCGGAGGTTTCCGCGGCAGGAGGTGCTGCGGTCTCCGGGGTCCCGCCATGGTGTGTATGTTGGGGAAATGACTGACGCGCAGCGGGTTCTGGTCACTGGCGCCACCGGCTACATCGGGGGGCGGCTGGTGCCCCTGCTGCTGGCCGACGGACACCAGGTCCGGGTGCTGGTCCGGTCCCCGGAGAAGCTCAACGATGTGCCGTGGCATAACGACGTCGAGATCGTTCGGGGAGACCTGTCCGACGCCGAATCGGTGGAGCCGGCCTTTGCGGATGTGGACACGGTCTACTTCCTGGTCCACTCCATGGCCTCCGGCAAGGGCTTCGCCGCCCAGGAAGAGGCCATTGCCCGGATTGTGGCGACGGCGGCCGAACGCGCGGGCGTCAAGCGGATCGTTTACCTGGGCGGCCTGCATCCTGACTCCGGGGAGCTCTCCCCGCACATGGCCTCACGCACTGCGGTGGGCAAAATCCTGCTGGACGGACCGGTTCCTGCAGTGGTCTTCCAGGCCGGCGTGGTGATCGGCTCCGGTTCGGCGTCCTTCGAGATGATCCGGCACCTGACCGAAACCCTCCCGGTGATGCCGGCCCCCAGCTGGGTGCGCCGCCGGATCGAACCGATCGCCGTCCGGGACGTCCTGCACTACCTGACCCGCGCCGTCGACCTTCCCGACGGGATGAACCGCACGTTCGACATCGGGGACCGCGAGGTGCTGGAGTACGCGGACATCATGAACGGCTACGCCGAAGTGGCCGGACTTCCCCGCCGACGGATCTATGCGCTGCCGCTGCCCGCCCCCAAGCTGGCCGGACTGTGGGTGGCGCTGGTGACGCCCATCCCGCTGTCCATGTCCCGGCCCCTGGTCGAATCGCTGCAGCATGATGCGGTGGCCAAGGAATGGGACATCGACGAGTACATTCCGGCGCCGGAAGGCGGGCTCACCAGCTACCGCGACGCCGTGAGGCGGGCTCTTGGCAAGGAAGCCCGGGGTGAGGTGGAAACCACCTGGGCCAGCGCCTCGAGCGCCGCGGACCTGGCGTCGGAACCGCTGCCGTCCGATCCGGACTGGGCCGGCCAGACCGTTTACGTGGACCAGCGGCGGCGGCGCACCGCCGTCGACCCGGCGCACGTCTGGCAGGTGATCGAGGGAATAGGCGGCAAGAACGGCTGGTATTCGCTGCCGATGGCGTGGGCCATCCGCGGCGTACTGGACAAAACAGTCGGCGGCGCCGGGCTGACACGCGGACGCCGCAACCCCGCCACGCTCCTCACCGGCGACGTTGTGGACTGGTGGCGGGTCGAACTGCTCGAACGCGGGACACTGCTGCGCCTGCGGGCGGAAATGCGGGTTCCCGGCAAGGCCTGGCTGGAACTGCGGGTGGACCCCGACGGCGACGGCAGCGTGTACAGCCAGCGCGCCATTTACTTCCCCCGGGGCTTGCTGGGCCGGCTGTACTGGTGGCTGATCTACCCGTTCCACGGGCTGATCTTCCCGTCCATGGCGAAGAACATCACGCGCCAGGCGGCGCGGCTGGCGGAACTCGACTGACCCGTCAGGCACCATCCGCTGGCTGCTTTGTCAATGATTGAGTCCTATATTTGACCCCCGGCTCGGGGATTAGCTGCGGCCTGCCCGGTGCCGCTAGATTCGAGGCATTCCCGCACCCTGCCGAAAGCGATGCCGTGTCCCTGCCAGTGTCCAGCCGCGCCCAGGCCCGGCTGCACCGGAAGATCCCCACCTTCCGGTATGACATCGAGGGCCTGCGCGCCTTGGCGGTCGCGGCAGTGCTCAGCCACCACCTGATGTCCTGGCCGAGCGGCGGTTATGCGGGCGTCGATATTTTCTTCGTCATTTCCGGTTTCCTGATCACCACGGTATTGATCCGTGAGATCACCTCCCCTGAGAAGCTGTCCCTGGGAGACTTCTACCGGCGCCGCATCCGCCGCCTGGTTCCGGCCGCCGTGACGGTGCTGGCCACGACCTCGGCTGGCGCCTTCCTCGTTTTCGGTCCGGGTCGGGCCGCCTCGATTCTTGAAGATGCCGTCTGGTCCTTCTTTTTCCTGGGTAACTGGCGTTTTGCGGCCGAGGGAACGGACTATCTGAACGCGGGCACCGTGGTCTCTCCGCTGCAGCACTACTGGTCGCTCGGGATCGAGGAGCAGTTTTACCTGGTGTGGCCTTGGCTGCTGCTGTTGGGGATCGGCGCGGCTACCGCGCTGCGCTGCACCGACAGGGGCCTGAGGGTGCTGCTGCTCCTGGTCATTGGCGCCTTCTGCGTCGTCAGCTTTGGTTTTGCCGCATGGGAAACCGTTCACCGGCCCACAACGGCGTATTTCTCCACCTTCTCCCGGGCGTGGGAGCTGGGCGCCGGCGCCCTGCTGGCCGTGGCCGCGCCCT